>NZ_BAAGYK010000018.1:11079-80601 GCF_054779355.1 Azotobacter armeniacus | reverse complement strand
TGCTCCGGGGTGAGACTGGAAAGCTGAGCGATCCAGTGGTTGAACTGACTCGCTTTCATGATCCACCCCCACAGGTGGAGACGTCATGACCAGCTTAGCCTGTTGCAACAGCTAACTCAGACATAGCCAAACAAAAAGGCCTGATCTTGCGATCAGGCCTTTTTCGATCTGGCTCCGCGACCTGGACTCGAACCAGGGACCCAGTGATTAACAGTCACTTGCTCTACCGACTGAGCTATCGCGGAATAACGGTGCGCATCCTACTGATAGTGAAAGGAAAGTCAACTCCTCTTGGGACCAGCGGCGGCCAACCGGCGACGAATCGTCCCGACGGACCACATTCGAAAAAGGCCGGTCGCAAGACCGGCCTCAACTGCAGCACTGAAGTCAGTTGGCGCTCAAGCGGTCGCGGTTCTTTTCCAGTGTCGCAGTGCCAATCCCCTTGACCTCCAGCAGCTCGTCCACCGAAGCGAACGGACCATTGGCCTGGCGATAGTCGACGATGGCCTTGGCCTTGCCGGCGCCGATCCCCAGCAACTCGCGCTCGAGCGTTGCCGCGTCGGCCGTATTGAGATCGACCTTAACCGTGGCGACTGCCTGGACAGGCTGGGCGGGCTGGGTCACGGCCGGTTTGGCAATTTCGGCCTTGGGCGCTTCCGCTGCCGAAACGGCGACGGAAACGCTGGCCAGCAGGGCCAACAGAAGGGAGGAAAACGGGTTCTTGCGCATGGGTGCACTCCTTGTGTCGTTAAGCGCGGGGTTCTATGACCACGCGTCACCACGATAGCGGGCACCCGGTGGAGATCAATTTGCCACTCTCCGGAATCCGAAACAGATTCACAGAACCGGCGAATTCATGCCTGATTTTTGTGGACGATCCGGCATGTCATCTATTCCGCCCTCTTGCGGATCCAGTACAGGTAGGTTCCCCCCTCTTCCTGCTGCCCGAGCAATTCATGGCCGAGGAAGATGCAGAACTTGGGGATGTCACGACGGGTCGAGGGGTCGGTGGCGATCACCTTGAGCAGGCCGCCAGCCGCCAGATCTCGGACCTTGTTGTGCAGCAACATCACCGGCTCTGGGCAGTTGAGGCCTGTGGCATCGAGAATAGCGTCGACGGCCAGGCTGGTGGGATCGGGCTGGGACATGGCTAACTCCAGAAAACTGGTGGGTCATTGTGGTCGAAACAGCGACCCGGGTCACGCAGGGAGCTACAGCCTGCGCAGATGGCAGGTCACTTCCTCGCGATCATGGTAGAGCTGCCGGCACGCGATGGAGGCCTTCACGCCACGCGCAGCCAGGCCATCGCCGATGCGCTCGAGTAGGCGGCGCACTTCGGCATGACGCTGTTTCATTGGCAGCTTGAGGTTGACCACCGCCTCGCGGCAGAAGCCCTCACCGAGCCAGGTCTCGATCAGAGCGGCCGTGCGGGCGGGCTTCTCGACGATATCGCAGACCATCCAGTCGACCGGCCGGCGCGGGCGGAAGACGAAGCCATCGGCACGGATGTGCTCGACCAGCCCGGAATCCATCAGGCTCTGCGCCATCGGCCCGTTGTCCACCGCAGTCACCCTGATGTGCCGGTTGACCAACTGCCAGGACCAGCCACCGGGGGCGGCGCCAAGGTCCACGGCAGTCATCCCCGGGGCAAGGCGTAGGTCCCACGCCTCGCGCGGGATGAATTGATGCCAGGCCTCTTCCAACTTGAGGGTCGAACGGCTGGGTGCCTCCCGGGGAAACTTCAGGCGTGGGATGCCCATCGGCCAGGCAGCCGAGTTGCCTGCCTCGGCCAGACCGAGGAAAACCTCGCGGCCGCTCTTGAAGGTCAGCAGCAGACGCGGCCTGCGCGGATCGTCCAGCAGCCTGCCGGCCTTGAGCAACGCCTTGCGCAGCGGCACCTCGAACTTGCGGCAGAAGGTGGAGAGCTCCTTGCCTTCGTTGGTATCCAGCACCTCCAGCCAGAGGCTGCCGCAGACCGGGTAGTCGGCCAGCCGCTCCAGCAGGACGCCGATGCGGTCGCTTTCCGGCAGCTCGACGAAGCCACCGCGCGCCCACTGACGGGGAAAGATCAGCCCGGCGAAGCGCAGCCCGCGCATCAGCCGCTCGGCGCCACCCGGCTCGCTGCAGACGAACTCGACATGGCCGCTGTTCGCTCTACCCCTGGCATAGCCGGCCACGCTCAGGCACCCTGCGTGTTCGCCAATCTCGGCGCAGACCTCGCCTTCGAAACCGGGACGGCAATGCAACAACAGGCTGTTCATGATCGACATTTTTCCTCGAGAAATCCCATCGCCTTCAGGGCCGCGCATGATAGCCAATTCGGCCGCTGCGGGCCTGCCCGGCAGTCCATTCGACTGGCGAGTCCCGGCGGGCGGAACTAGCTTGAAGCATCATTCATTTCAAGAAGCCCGCCCCGTCGGACGCCCTGGAGAAACCCGATGCCTTCCCTGGATAGCCTGAACTGCCGCCGCAGCCTGAACGTGAACGGCCAAACCTACCATTACTTCAGCCTGCCAGAGGCAGCGAAAAGCCTGGGCGACATCAGCCGCCTGCCGGTTTCGCTCAAGGTGCTGCTGGAGAATCTGTTGCGCTGGGAGGATGGCACCAGCGTGCGCGCCGACGACCTCGCCGCACTGGCCGGTTGGCTCGAAACGCGCAGCTCCGAGCGGGAGATCGCCTTCCGTCCCGCGCGAGTGTTGATGCAGGACTTCACCGGCGTGCCCGCGGTGGTCGATCTGGCCGCCATGCGCGACGCCGTGACCCAGGCCGGCGCCGATCCGCAGCGGATCAACCCGCTCTCCCCGGTCGATCTGGTGATCGACCACTCGGTGATGGTCGACCACTTCGCCGACCCGAGCGCCTTCGCTGACAATGTCGCCCTGGAGATGGAGCGCAACGGCGAGCGCTATGCCTTCCTGCGCTGGGGCCAGCAAGCCTTCGCCAATTTCCGCGTGGTGCCGCCGGGCACCGGCATCTGCCACCAGGTAAACCTGGAATATCTGGCCAAGGTGGTCTGGACCCGCGAGGAAGGCGGCGAAACCTGGGCCTACCCGGACACCTTGGTTGGCACCGATTCCCATACCACCATGATCAACGGCCTCGGCGTGCTCGGCTGGGGTGTCGGCGGCATCGAGGCGGAGGCGGCGATGCTCGGCCAGCCGGTGTCAATGCTGATCCCCGAGGTGGTCGGCTTCCGCCTGAACGGCCGGCTTGCGGAGGGCGTCACCGCCACCGATCTGGTACTGACGGTGACGCAGATGCTGCGCAAGCAGGGCGTGGTGGGCAGGTTCGTCGAATTCTTCGGCCCCGGCCTGGACAACTTGCCGCTGGCCGACCGCGCCACCATCGCCAATATGGCTCCGGAATACGGCGCCACCTGCGGCTTCTTTCCGGTCGACTGGGCAACCCTCGACTACCTGCGCCTGAGCGGCCGCGATGAACAGTACATCGCTCTGGTGGAGGCCTACTGCAAGGCTCAGGGCCTGTGGCACGACACCCAGGCGCCGGAGCCCTGCTTCAGCACCAGCCTGGACCTCGACCTGGGCGAGGTCCGCCCCTCCCTGGCCGGTCCCAAGCGCCCGCAGGACCGGGTCGCCCTGGAGGACATCCGTGCCCAATTCGACCTGCTCCTGGAGCTCGGCGGACGCAAGGCCCAGCTCGACAGCGCCTTTCCGGTCGGCGATGGCACCTACAGCCTGCACCATGGCGACGTGGTGATCGCCGCCATCACATCCTGCACCAATACCTCTAACCCCAGCGTGCTGATGGCCGCCGGGCTGCTGGCGAAGAAGGCGGTCGAGCGAGGCCTCAGGCGCCAGCCTTGGGTGAAGACCTCGCTGGCGCCGGGCTCCCAGGTGGTCACCGACTACCTGGCGAAAGCCGGCCTCACGCCCTACCTCGACCAGCTCGGTTTCAACCTGGTCGGCTACGGCTGCACCACCTGCATCGGCAACTCCGGCCCCCTGCCGGAACCCATCGGCCAGGTGATCGTCGACAACGATCTGATCGTCTCCTCGGTACTTTCCGGAAACCGCAACTTCGAAGGGCGGGTGCATCCCTTGGTCAAGGCCAACTGGCTGGCCTCGCCACCGCTGGTGGTGGCCTTCGCTCTGGCCGGCACCAGCCGCATCGATCTGTCCCGGGAACCACTCGGTTTCGACTCTCAAGGCCAGCCGGTCCATCTCCGGGACATCTGGCCGAGCAGTGAGGAAATCGCCGCCGCGGTCAGCCAGATCGACAGCGAGATGTTCCGCAGGCGCTATGCCGACGTGTTCGGCGGCGATGCCGGCTGGCAGGCCATTCCGGCCGGCATGGGCGATACCTATCGGTGGGACGCCCAATCCACCTACGTGCGGAACCCGCCCTTCTTCGAAGGTATCGGCCAGCCCCCGGCGCTACCGCGGGACATCGAGAACGCACGTATTCTGGCGCTGTTCGGCGACTCCATCACCACCGACCACATCTCCCCGGCCGGCAGCATCAAGCCCAGCTCCCCGGCCGGCCTCTACCTGCAACAGCTCGGTGTGCAGCCGGCAGACTTCAACTCCTACGGCTCGCGGCGCGGCAATCACGAGGTGATGATGCGCGGCACCTTCGCCAACATTCGCATCAGAAACGAACTGCTGGGTGGCGAGGAAGGCGGCAATACCCTGCATCAGCCAAGCGGGGAAAAGTTGTCCATCTATGATGCGGCCATGCGCTACCAGGCCGAAGGCGTGCCGCTGGTGCTGATTGCCGGCAAGGAATACGGCACCGGCTCCAGCCGCGATTGGGCGGCCAAGGGCACCAATCTGCTTGGAGTGAAAGCGGTGATCGCCGAGAGTTTCGAGCGCATTCACCGCTCCAACCTGATTGGCATGGGCGTACTGGCGCTGCAGTTCAGCGAGGGACATACACGCCAAAGCCTGGGCCTGGGCCTGAACGGCACGGAAAGACTGTCGATCCGCGGCTTGTCGGGGAACCTGCTGAAACCGCGCCAGTCGCTGACGGTGGAGGTCGAGCGCCAGGATGAATCGCGAATCAGCTTTCCTGTGCTATGTCGCATCGACACGGCCAACGAGGTGGAATATTTCAAGGCCGGCGGCATTCTGCAGTATGTGCTGCAGCAGTTGATTGGTGGATCTCCCCCTAGAAGCGCCAAATGACGGGTGCTCCCTTGAGAGGGGCAATGGGCTGCTGTGCCGGCTCCAAAGCGTTCTGATTGGAATCCCGCACTGGCTGTCTGGCAATCCCGGTAAAAGCCGGCACTCCCCATTGCGGGTCGGATGCCCACTGGCGGTCGCCACCAGCACCGAGCAGATCGACACTGACGTGCGTGACACTCCTTTGCTGCCTCGCAGGACTGTCAGTCACATCTTTGCTCTCTCCTTCCGCTGCAACCGCATTGAGCAGCAGCCAGCAGCAAGCCAGCCCCGCGACGGGTACACCACGCATCCCCTTCTTCCTGAAGATTGAATGCCAATCCATAGCGCCTCCTGAGCGTCGAGTTGCAGGCCGCCTGGCTGAACCAAGACAGCAGAGAATCCGTTCGACCGACAATCCCACAGGCGAAAAGACATTGCTCAACTGTCCTGCGGAGACAATCAGCTACCGAAGTAAGAGTTATGTACGCTGCACTTGCCAAATCCGAGAAGTGCTCGCCAGCTAACCAGTGTTGGAGCAGTTGCCTGCCAGTGAAAGTCGATTGTCCGAGCGGAACTGCCAAAAGCTCGCTACAGACGAAAAATGACACGACATCTGATCGCCTCCTTGCAACTAGCCGCCAAAACATTGGTCGCATGTAATAAGGAAAAAAGATATGACTGAATCCCGCACCATCACTTATCTAGAAAAGGAATAAATACTCAATATCAAATACCCTAAATTCATAAGCACTTTGAAGCAGGCTTCTACTACCGTTCCCCCGCCCATCAGTAGGGATGAGTTTCATCGCCTGCACACATGCTCTCGATGGCTCGTATCGGTCTTTCGACACGTCCAAGACTGCACGCACCGGCCTTAGCGATGGCACATCGCCGCACTCATAAACCCGCTCATTCAATTTCGAACGGATCAACCCTCAAGATACAGAATAGCCGGTGATTGTCATGTCAGCATGCCGTGAGCGTTGGTATGATTTAATTTTTTACCACCCCAAATTCAATCAACCTTACGCAGTCAAAAGCAGTCAAAATGCTATCAACCGCCTAATTCACAGCAGCCTGTATTTGCTCCGCCGAAGCCGTCTTAGGCGCCTCAAGGAAAACTCATCATAACGGCGAAGTTATCTAAGCGGAACAATAAACCTATTTGAGAATGATGGCCAGTCCATTTCAGCTAATGGCAAATTGCCACAATCGTTCATTAATGAATGGGGTAGATCAAAAAATAGTGCGTAGTTGAACATTGGCGCTACAGGACAGCGTCAACGGGATATCAGCAATGCCGACCAGAGGACCGCAAAAACCCCACAACGGCATCCGCAGTAGCATCAAGATGGTGTTCATGGGTCAAGCCTGAAGCCTTCAGCGGCTTCAGATCATGGTCAGCCGCCGCCAACCAGTGCAGGCGTATTGCCGCAGACAAGGGATAGCCCATTACCGTAGCCCGATTGCCCATGGCATCCCGCTCCCCCTGGACGATCAACGTTGGTGTTTTGATCTCCGCCAGGTGAGCCGTTCTCGGTCTGTCCATTTTGCCCGCGGGATGAAAGGGATAGCCCAGACAGACGAGCGCATCAGCCTCAAGCTCGTCCGCCAGCAGACTTGCCATACGACCACCCATGGACTTGCCGCCGATCGCCAGAGGTGTGGAGAGCTGCGGGCGCAACAAGGAATAGGTCTCGCGCCAGCAGTCCAGCAAGCGGACCTGTGGATCGGGAGGCCGCCTGCCAGTCCCTCGCCGCCGCGCCGCCATGTAGGGAAACTCGAAGCGCACCACCGCGATTCCGCGGGCAGCAAGGCGTTCGGCCATGCTCGTCATGAACTCGCTATCCATTGGCGTTCCGGCCCCATGGGCCAGGATCAGACAGGCGCTTGGCGTAGAATGCGACGGGCAGTTCCATAGCCACTGCCCAATCCCATTAGCGCCCTGCAGGCATTGATCTACGTCAATACAGATACCACGCCCATTCACCATCCTTTCCCCGCTTTAAAAACGCCAATTTTCACGACGAAGCCTGAACATGACATATAGCCTGCCAGAGGGGAACAGATGCCCCTCAAAGCGCGACACGATATCGCACCACAGACCAACAGATCCCTTGATTGGAGCTCCGCGGGCTCAACTTCTCGAAATAATTTTGAGACAATGGTTCATTAACTTGACGTCCCTCTTGAGACGGCCTCATCAGTCAGGCCTGCCCGCAAACAGCGATTGAGTCTTTTGCTGCCGGGTCCCTTTAACGCAAACCTCGACGGCTCGTGTTGTTGCCATGGTTCGCCCCATTCAGCAGAGCCGCCGCCGGTTTTTCTTCTAAAAATCTCCATTAACCGTGGAAACCTTAAGCATGAGCATAGCATCGAGTCAGACTGCTTATAACTATAAGGTGGTCCGCCAGTTCGCCATCATGACGGTGATCTGGGGGGTCATCGGAATGGGACTTGGGGTCCTGATCGCCGCACAGCTGGTGTGGCCGGAACTGAACCTCAACCTGCCATGGACCAGCTTCGGTCGCCTGCGACCGCTGCATACCAATGCGGTAATCTTCGCCTTCGGTGGTTGTGCCCTGTTCGCCACCTCGTACTACGTGGTGCAGCGCACCTGCCACACACGTCTGATCTCCGATAGCCTGGCCGCCTTCACCTTCTGGGGCTGGCAAGCCGTGATCGTGCTGGCCGTGATCACTCTGCCGCTGGGCATTACCAGCAGCAAGGAATACGCCGAGCTGGAATGGCCGATCGACATCCTGATCGCAGTGGTCTGGATCACCTACGCGGTGGTCTTCTTCGGCACCGTCATCAAGCGCAAGACCAAGCATATCTATGTAGGCAACTGGTTCTACGGCGCGTTCATTCTCGTCACCGCCATGTTGCACATCGTCAACAACATGGAGCTTCCGGTTTCCTGGTTCAAGTCCTACTCCATCTATTCCGGCGCTACCGATGCCATGGTCCAGTGGTGGTACGGCCACAACGCCGTGGGCTTCTTCCTGACCACCGGCTTCCTCGGCATGATGTACTACTTCGTGCCCAAGCAGGCCGAACGCCCGGTCTATTCCTATCGTCTGTCCATCGTCCATTTCTGGGCTCTGATCACCCTTTATATCTGGGCCGGCCCGCACCACTTGCACTACACTGCGCTACCGGACTGGGCGCAATCGCTTGGGATGGTGATGTCGGTCATCCTGCTGGCTCCGAGCTGGGGCGGCATGATCAACGGCATGATGACCCTGTCGGGTGCCTGGCATAAGCTGCGCAACGACCCGATCCTGCGCTTCCTGGTGGTCTCCCTGGCCTTCTACGGCATGTCCACCTTCGAAGGCCCGATGATGGCGATCAAGACCGTCAACGCCCTTTCCCACTACACCGACTGGACCATCGGCCACGTCCATGCCGGCGCCCTCGGCTGGGTAGCCATGGTGTCCATCGGCTCGCTGTACCACCTGATTCCGAAGGTCTTCGGCCGCGAGCAGATGCACAGCGTCGACCTGATCAACGCGCACTTCTGGCTGGCGACCATCGGCACCGTGCTGTACATCGCCTCCATGTGGGTCAACGGCATCACCCAGGGCCTGATGTGGCGCGCGGTGAATCAGGACGGCACCCTGACCTACTCCTTTGTCGAAGCACTGGAAGCCAGCCACCCCGGCTTCATCGTACGGATGATCGGCGGCGCCTTCTTCGTCGTCGGCATGCTGCTGATGGCCTACAACACCTGGCGTACCGTGCGCGTCGCCAAGTCGACTGAATACGAAGCCGCTGCCAGAATCGTTGAGGTTGCCCACTAATGAAGCACGAAGTACTCGAAAAGAACATTGGCCTGCTGGGCCTGTTCATGGTCGCAGCCGTCAGTATCGGCGGCCTGACCCAGATCGTTCCGCTGTTCTTCCAGGACGTCGTCAACGAGCCGGTGGAGGGCATGAAGCCCTATACCGCCCTGCAACTGGAGGGGCGCGACATCTACATCAAGGAAGGCTGCGTCAGTTGCCACTCGCAGATGGTTCGCCCGTTCCGCGCCGAAACCGAGCGCTATGGCCACTACTCGGTCGCCGGTGAAAGCGTCTGGGACCATCCGTTCCTCTGGGGCTCCAAGCGTACCGGTCCCGACCTGGCCCGCGTAGGCGGCCGCTACTCCGACGACTGGCAACGCGCGCACCTGTACAACCCGCGCAACGTGGTGCCGGAATCGAAGATGCCCGCCTATCCCTGGCTGGTCGAGCGCAAGCTGGATGGCGAGAACACCGCCGACAAGATGGAGGCCATGCGCACCCTCGGTGTGCCCTACACCGACGAAGATATCGCCGGCGCCCGGGAGGCGATCAAGGGCAAAACCGAAATGGACGCTCTGGTGGCCTATCTCCAGGTTCTCGGCACCTCCATCAAAACCAAACGGTAACGCATCATGGATATCGGGACTCTTCGCGGACTGGGCACCGCTCTGGTGGTGATTGCCTTCGTGGGAATGCTGATCTGGGTTTTCAGCAGTAAACGCAAAAAGAGCTTCGACGAAGCTGCCAATCTGCCCTTCGCCGATGAGCCTGAGTCCGAGAAGCGTGACGACAAAGCTTCTAGGAGCAAGAACGAATGACTTCTTTGACTTCATTCTGGAGTTCATACATCACCCTGCTGACCCTCGGGACTATCGTCGCCGTTACCTGGTTACTTTTCGCGACCCGCAAAGGCGAGCGCAAGGGCAGCACTGACCAGACCATGGGACATTCCTTCGACGGGATCGAGGAGTATGACAATCCGCTGCCCAAATGGTGGTTCTGGCTGTTCCTCGGCACAGTGATCTTCGCAGTCGGCTACCTGATCCTTTACCCGGGACTGGGCAACTGGAAGGGCGTGCTGCCCGGCTATGAAGAAGGCTGGACCGGCGTGAACCAGTATCGGAAGGAAATGACCAAGGCCGAGGAGCAATATGGTCCTCTATTCCAGAAATATGCAGCCATGCCGATCGAGGAGGTAGCCAAGGAGGAGCAGGCGCTCAAGATGGGTGGTCGCATCTTTGCCTCCAACTGCTCCGTGTGCCATGGCTCCGACGCCAAGGGTGCCTACGGCTTCCCCAACCTGACGGACAGCGACTGGCTGTACGGCGGCGAGCCGGAAACCATCAAGACCAGCATCATGGAAGGCCGCAAGGCGGCCATGCCAGCGTGGAAAGACGTGATCGGCGAAGAAGGAATCAAAAACACTGCCGCCTATGTGCGCAGTCTCGCCGGTCTGAAAGCCCCGGAAGGCGTCGAAGTCAACCTTGCCGAAGGTCAGAAGATCTTCCAAGCCAACTGCGTGGTCTGCCATGGTCCAGGGGGTATGGGAGTCCATGCCATGGGCGCTCCCAATCTGACCGACCGCGTATGGCTCTACGGATCCAGCTTCGCCCAGGTTCAGCAGACCCTGCGCCATGGACGCAATGGCAACATGCCGGCGCACAAGGAGTTCCTGGGCAACGACAAGGCCCACTTGGTAGCCGCGTACGTGTATAGCCTGTCGAGCAAAGCCACGGAGAAATGATCGCCTGCAGGCGCGACCAGCGGTCGCACCTGCATTCGACTCGCCAGGTTTACAATCTACTAAAAGGTAAACTGATCACGGCCGATCCTGCATCGGCCGGGTCACCCTCCAACGCCGTGGCGTGGTAAGCATTGATGAGCGAGCAAATTCCCGTCCAAGATGTCACCGCAGCGGGCAAAGACAACGACAACGTCGATCTCTACGTCCAGCGTGAAAAAATCCACACCCGCGCCTTCACCGGCCTGTACCGCAATCTGCGGCGCGTCGGTGGCCTAGTGCTCTTCATTCTCTTTTTCGGCACCGTCTGGTTGAACTGGGATGGCCGCCAGGCCGTCTGGTGGGACCTGCCGGAACGCAAGTTCTACATCTTCGGCGCCACCTTCTGGCCGCAGGACTTCATGCTGTTGTCCTGGCTGCTGATCATCTGTGCCTTCGGCCTGTTCTTCGTCACCGTCTTCGCCGGGCGCGTCTGGTGCGGCTACACGTGCCCACAGAGCGTCTTCACTTGGGTCTACATGTGGGCAGAGAAAGTCACCGAAGGGGACCGCAACCAGCGCATTAAGCTGGACAAGGCTCCCATGAGCGGCCAGAAAGTCCTCCGCAAGATGGCCAAACACGGCATCTGGCTGGGAGTCGCCCTGCTCACGGCAATCACCTTCATCGGCTACTTCACCCCCATTCGCCAGTTGGCGCCTGACCTGCTGAGCTTCGATGTCGGCGGCTGGGCCCTGTTCTGGATCGCCTTCTTCACTCTGGCCACCTATGGCAACGCCGGCTTCCTCCGGGAACAGGTGTGCGTCTACATGTGCCCCTATGCCCGCTTTCAGAGCGTGATGTTCGACAAGGATACGCTGATTGTCTCCTACGATCCGAACCGTGGCGAAAAACGCGGCCCGCGCAAGAAAGGCGTCGACTACAAGGCCCAGGGCCTGGGTGACTGCATCGACTGCACCATGTGCGTCCAGGTGTGCCCCACAGGTATCGATATCCGCGACGGTCTGCAGTTCGAATGCATCGGCTGCGCAGCCTGCGTCGATGCCTGCGACTCCATCATGGAAAAGATGAATTATCCGAAGGGCTTGATCAGCTATACCACTGAACACAACCTGTCCGGTGAAGAGACCCGCCTGCTGCGTCCGCGCCTGATCGGCTACGCCGTCGCGCTGCTCGCCATGACGAGCCTGTTCGGATACGCCGTATCCAACCGCTCGCTGGTCGAACTGGACGTGCTGAAGGATCGGGTGCTCTATCGTGAGAACAACGATGGCCGTATCGAAAACGTTTATATCTTGAAGGTCATGAACAAGGCACAACGTGACCTTACCTTCGTGATCGACGCCCAAGGCCTGGACGGCCTGGCCTACGAAGGCCAGCGCGAGGTGCGGGCCAGCGCAGGCGAAATCCTGTCGATCCCCGTGGAACTGTCCATCGACCCGGAAAAACTGCCTTCGAGCACCAATGATATTGTTTTCAAGATACAGTCCGCGGATGACTCGAGCATTCAACAAGACGCCGAAAGCCGCTTCATCGGCCCCAGCGTCCGCTAGCCAAGGTAACGCATGCACTCGACAAACAGCGAAGTCAGCCGGTGGTACACGCAGTTCTGGGCTTGGTTCGTCATCGCAATCCTCCTTTGCTCAGTGGTGCTGGGTACCAGCCTGCTGGTAATTTCCATCCGCGAGGCAGACAGCCTGGTAGTAGACAACTACTACGATGCCGGCAAGGGCATCAACACCTCGCTGGAGCGGGAGCACCTCGCTCGTCGCCTGGGCATGCAGGCCCGGCTTGCGCTCCATGAGGAGGACGGCATTGCCGAGATCCAGCTGGGCGGCAACAGCCGCCCCCAGCAACTGGTGCTCAACCTGATCTCACCGACCCAGGCGGAAAAGGACCGCCGCATCGTGCTGCAGCCACAGGCCGGTGACATCTATCGGGGACAGACGCAGGATGCGGTGCAGGGACGCCGCTTCGTCGAGATCCTCGGCCAGGAAGGCGGAAAGGACTGGCGCCTGTTCGAAGAGAAGACCCTCGAACCTGGAATCACCCTCCAGCTGGGTAACTAACCGAGTCGACGGCAGACCTCTGCCGTCGATTCGCTCACATCCCAACCACTCACCCTGCATTTCGGCATCCTCATGGCCAGCCTCACCCCCTGCTACCACTGTGGCCTGCCGGTTCCCGCCGGCAGCCGCTTCCAGGCTCGCGTGCTGGGCGAGCCCCAGGCGATGTGCTGCCCCGGCTGCCAGGCCGTGGCCGAAGCGATCGTCGCCGGCGGCCTGGAGAGCTATTACAGGCACCGCCGCGAGAATGCCGTCAACCCCGACGCCCTGCCCCAGGCATTGAGCGAGGAACTGGCACTCTACGATCGCACCGACGTACAGCAGCCCTTCGTCCAACATGAAGGCGAAGTGGCCAGCACCTGTCTGCTGATCGAGGGCGTAAGTTGCGCCGCCTGTGGCTGGCTGATCGAGAAACACCTGCGCAGCCTGGGCGGCGTTGCCGAGGCCAGCCTCAATCTATCCAACCACCGCCTGCACGTACGCTGGAATGCCAGCCAGATACCACTGAGCCGCCTGCTCGAAGCGCTGCACCGGATTGGCTATGCTGCCCATCCCTACGAACCGGACCGAGCCGCCGAACAACTGGCCCGGGAAAACCGCCGTGCGCTGAGGCAGCTGGGCGTCGCCGGCCTGTTGTGGTTCCAGGTGATGATGGCCACCATGGCCACCTGGCCGGAGTTCAACCTCGACCTCTCGGAGGGAATGGACAAGATCCTGCGTTGGGTCAGTCTGATCCTCACCACACCCATCGTCTTCTATAGCAGCGCCGACTTCTTCAAGGGTGCGTGGCGCGACCTGCGCACGCACCACCTGACCATGGATGTCTCCGTCAGCCTGGCAATCGGCGGCGCCTATGCAGCCGGCATCTGGTCAACCCTGTCCGGCCAGGGAGAACTCTATTTCGATGCTGCCGGCATGTTCGCCCTGTTCCTCCTCGCCGGGCGCTTCCTCGAGCGCCGAGCCCGCGAACGTACTGCCGCGGCCACTGCACAGCTGGTCAACATGCTGCCGCCCTCCTGCCTGCGTCTCGATGGCGAGGGACACAGCGAGCGCATCCTGCTCAGGGAGCTCAGCTTGGGCGACCGCGTGCTGGTGCCACCGGGCAACCTGCTGCCGGCCGATGGTCGCATCATCACGGGACAATCCAGCGTCGACGAGTCGCTGCTGACCGGCGAATACCTGCCGCAGCCCCGCGCCCCGGGCGATGCGGTCACCGCCGGAACACTTAACGTGGAAGGTCCGCTGACCATCGAAGTCCAGGCTTTGGGCGATAACACCCGTCTCTCGGCGATCGTTCGCCTGCTCGAGCGCGCCCAGGCCGACAAGCCCAGGCTCGCCGAGCTGGCCGACCGGGTGGCGCAGTGGTTCCTGCTCGCCGTGCTGGGCGTGGCCACGGTGGTCGGCCTGATCTGGTGGCAGATCGACGCGGAGCGGGCTTTCTGGGTCGTGCTCGCCCTGCTCGTCGCCACCTGCCCCTGCGCCTTGTCACTCGCCACCCCCACAGCCCTCACCGCGGCCACCGGCAGCCTGCACAGGCTGGGCCTGCTGCTGACCCGCGGGCATGTGCTGGAAGGACTGAACGGCGTCGATACGGTGATCTTCGACAAGACTGGCACCCTCACCGAAGGGCGCCTGGCCCTGAACGAGGTGCGCCCCCTGCGCGAACTGGACGGCGACGCCTGCCTGGCGCTGGCCGCTGCGCTGGAAAACCGCTCGGAACACCCGATCGCCCGCGCTTTCGGCCGCGCCCCTCAGGCCGCCGAGCGAGTCGATAGTATTCCCGGGCAAGGCCTGGAGGGAGTTGTCCAGGGCCGGCTCCTGCGCATCGGCCAGCCCGCCTTCGTCGCCGCACTCCATGGCCACCCGGCACCGCCGATTCCCGGCGAGCAGGGCCAGTGGCTGCTGCTGGGTGACCAGCAGGGAGCGCTGGCCTGGCTGGTGCTCGACGACCGCCTGCGCGAAGATGCCTCCGCCCTGCTCGACGCCTGCCGCGCACGCGGCTGGCGGACCCTGCTGCTCTCGGGCGACAGCTCGCCGATGGTTGCCGAGGTCGCCAGGCAGCTGGCCATCGACGATGCCCGTGGCGGTCTGACCCCGGACGAGAAGCTCAGCGTACTCAGGCAGCTACATGCCGAGGGACACCGCGTCCTGATGCTCGGCGATGGGGTGAACGACGTTCCGGTGCTGGCCGGCGCAGACATCAGCGTGGCGATGGGCTCGGCCACCGACCTGGCGAAGACCAGCGCCGATGCCGTCCTGCTGTCCAACCGGCTGGACACTCTGGTGCAGGCCTTCGCCCTTGCCCGCCGCACCCGCCGCATCATCATCGAGAACCTGGCCTGGGCCGGCCTGTACAATGGCCTGATTCTGCCCTTCGCCGCGCTTGGCTGGGTCACCCCACTCTGGGCCGCGATTGGAATGTCGCTGAGCTCCCTGCTGGTGGTCCTGAACGCCTTGCGGCTGACCCGCGGCGCCTAAGCCGCCAGCACAACAGGAGCACGACATGGCTGCGCTCTATGTAATGATCCCGGTCGCTGTAATAGTGGTCGCCCTGGCCATCTGGCTGCTTTTCTGGGCCATCGATAACGGCCAGTACGACGACCTCGACAGCCCGGCCCACAACATTCTCTTCGACGACGAAGACCCCTCGCACAAGGCCGGACTGGCCGAGGCAGAACATCCCGACAAGCCAACCGGGCAGGGCCAGGACAAGGAGCCTCCCCGTGCCTGAAATGATCCCGCAGCTCGCTTCGGCCACGATCCTGGGCCTGCTGGGCGGCGGGCACTGCCTGGGCATGTGCGGCGGCCTGATGGGCGCCTTGACGCTGGCGATTCCGCCCGAGCAACGGGGCCACCGCCTGCGGCTGCTGCTCGCCTACAACCTCGGACGAGTCCTCAGCTATGCCGCCGCCGGCCTGCTGATCGGCCTGGGCGGCTGGGCCTTGGCCAACAGCCCGGCCGCTCTGGTCCTGCGCATCGTCGCAGCCCTGCTGCTGATTGCGATGGGCCTGTATCTGGCCGGCTGGTGGAGCGGACTGACCCGCCTCGAAGCCCTCGGCCAGCGACTCTGGCGGCATCTCCAGCCGGTTGCCTCCCGCCTGCTGCCGGTCGACAGCCTGCCCCGCGCCCTGCTGCTCGGCGCATTCTGGGGCTGGCTGCCCTGCGGGCTGGTCTACAGCACCCTACTCTGGGCAGCGAGCCAGGGCAGCGCCCTGGATAGCGCCCTGCTGATGCTCGCCTTCGGTCTCGGCACCTGGCCAGTACTGCTCGCCACTGGACTGGCTGCCGAGCGTTTGACCGCCTGGCTACGCCAGCAGCACGTGCGCATCGCTGGCGGTCTGTTGGTGATCCTGTTCGGTTTCTGGACCTTCCCCGGCCCTCACCAGGCATGGCTGACGGGACACCGGGAGCATGCCGCAACCGACCGCATGCCGGCGCCAATGCAGCCTGTCGGCCCGCCGGCGGCGGCCGTCAAGCCTGTTTGATACAAATCAAGGTGCTTTCCGAGAGCGTTCTTTTAGACTTCCCCCCACAGCCTGCCCATACCGGAATACCCTTATGCCTGCTCCGATCAAATGGGATACCAACCTGATTCGTCGCTACGATCAGGCGGGTCCGCGCTATACCTCATACCCCACGGCAGTGCAATTCCAGCCTGGCGTGGGCTCCTTCAAGCTGTTCAACGCCCTGCACGAAAGCCGCCAGGCCAAACGTCCGCTTTCGATCTACATACACATCCCGTTCTGCGCCCACGTCTGCTATTACTGCGCCTGCAACAAGGTCATCACCAAGGATCGCGGCCGCGCCCTGCCCTATCTCGAGCGTCTGGAAAAGGAAATCGACATCATCAGCCGCCACCTGTCCCCGCAACAGCAGGTCGAGCAACTGCATCTGGGCGGCGGTACACCGACCTTCCTCAGCCACGGTGAACTGCAGCGACTGATGGAGTTCCTACGCCAGCGCTTCAACTTCGCCGAAAAGGGCGACTTCAGCATTGAGATCGATCCTCGCGAAGCAGACTGGTCGACGATGGGACTGCTGCGCGAACTGGGCTTCAACCGCATCAGCCTCGGCGTGCAGGACCTCGACCCCGAAGTCCAGCGCGCGGTGAACCGCCTGCAAAGCCTGGAGGAAACCAGCGCCATCGTCGAAGCCGCACGGACCCTGGAGTTTCGCTCGATCAGTATCGATCTCATCTATGGTCTACCCAAGCAGGCGCCGGAGACCTTCGCCCGCACCGTCGAGGAAATCATGGCCCTGCAGCCCGACCGGCTGTCGATGTTCAACTATGCCCACCTGCCGGAGCGCTTCAAGCCGCAACGGCGAATCAATGCCACCGACCTGCCAGCGCCCGCCGACAAGCTGACCATGCTGCACAACAGCATCGAACAACTGACCGCTGCCGGCTATCAGTACATCGGCATGGATCATTTCGCCCTTCCGGACGACGAGCTGTCCATCGCCCAGGAGGATGGCAGGCTGCAACGCAACTTCCAAGGCTACACTACGCACGGCCATTGCGACCTGATCGGCCTGGGGGTTTCGTCCATCAGCCAGATCGGCGATCTCTACAGCCAGAACGAGAGCGACATCGACGCCTACCAAAGTCGCCTCGACAACGACCAGTTGCCGACCGCCCGCGGCCTGCAATGCAATGCCGACGACCGGATTCGCCGTACGACCATCCAGAAGCTCATCTGTGATTTTCAACTGGACTTCGCCAGCATAGAGCAGCAATTCGATATCGTATTCCGGGACTACTTCACCGACGTCTGGCCCCAGCTGCAGAGCATGACCCGCGACGGACTGATCGCCCTGACCCCGCAAGGCATCGAAGTCCTGCCTGCCGGGCGCCTGCTAGCTCGCTCGATCTGCATGCTTTTCGACTATTATCTGGTCGAACATAACCGCCAGCGCTTCTCCCGTATCATCTGAGTCATACCGCATCGGGACGCCATGTTGGTATCCCGGTGCAGTGTTTCGAGATGAAGTTTTTCCCGGTTTTAAGACTTTTTGTCAGTTGACTGAAGCCTGGGGTATCATCCTCCGGCAGAGCGGATCACAAGTAAGAGAAAGTTGCCTATGTCGGATAAATCCAAGGTACGCCCCGTGCATCACATCCGCTGTCAGGAGTGCAGTCTGGCGGCCTTGTGCCTACCGATTTCGCTCAACTTCGAGGATATCGATGCCTTGAATGAGATCGTCAAGCGTGGCAAGCCGATCAAGAAAGGCGACTTCCTCTTTCGCCAGGGTGATGCCTTCGGCTCGGTGTTCGCCGTACGCTCGGGCTCGCTCAAGACTTTCAGCGTCAGCGACAACGGCGAGGAGCAGATCACCGGCTTCCACCTGCCCAGCGAGCTGGTCGGTCTTTCCGGCATGGACAGCGACAGCTGCCCGGTTTCCGCACAGGCACTGGAAACCACCTCGGTCTGCGAGATCCCCTTCGAGCGTCTGGACGAGCTTGCCCTGCAACTGCCCCAGCTGCGTCGCCAGCTGATGCGGGTCATGAGTCGGGAAATCCGCGACGACCAGCAGATGATGCTGCTGCTGTCGAAAAAAACCGCAGACGAGCGCATCGCTACTTTCCTGATCAATCTTTCCTCACGCTTCCGGGCGCGCGGCTTCTCTGCCAACCACTTCCGCCTGGCGATGTCGCGCAATGAGATCGGCAACTATCTGGGCTTGGCCGTCGAAACCGTGTCACGGGTATTCAGCCGCTTCCAGCAGAACGAGCTGATCGCTGCGGAAGGCAAGGAAGTGACCATTCTCAACCCCATTGAACTATGCTCCTTGGCGGGCGGAAACATGGAAGCCTGATCCAGCGGGCAACTCCCTCCCCCGAACGGTAAGCGCCCCTCACAAGCCCTTGTCCAGCCCCTTTGCAGTCACGCAGGCACGAATGCAGATGGGCTTTGGCTTTTCCCCCGCAGCTCCTGCCCCAGCTACAGCCGTGTCCAGCGCGCATCCCCACCCCGCCCTGCCAATGATGCCCAACGCCATTCTCACCCACTCAAACAGCACAGCGGGACGAGCGGCTTGACAGCCCCGGCAACCCTTGCCCGACATCGCCTTATCCCCTTTTCCCTGAGAGCACTCCTGCGAGCCCGCTGCACCTTGCACATGCGTGCACACAAAGGCCACCATCCCGCCTTATATCGTCCCCCTACCAAAGGCTTAAATGCACGCCAGTACAGAAAAGTCAATATTAGATATTTATCTTAAATATCATATACTTATGATACCTGATCGATACCTCAGCGCCCCTCCGAAAGCCTCCTCTGAACAGCAAAAATGGGCAGACTTCATTGACCTGCGTCAATTGGTCACTACCGACCGGTAGCGAATCTTGATTTATTTGACCTGGATCAACGTGCCGACCCCCTGTCGACCGTTGGCCATCCAGCCTTTTGGAGCTGCCCACATGTCTCAACCATCCAAATCTTCGCCTTGGCGTATTCCTCTGGTTCGGGAGCTTGTTGTCATCCTCGCGATCAAGCTGAGTGTGATACTCGGCATCAAGGCACTCTGGTTCACTGAACCAACAGTGCCTGAAAACGGTACCGAGAAGGTCAGCGAGCGACTGTTCGGCAGTGTGGCAGTGCAAGATCAATCCCCGACCGAGGAGAGTCCCTGATGATCTCGGAATCCGTCGTAGACCTATCGCGTCTGCAGTTCGCCATGACGGCGCTGTACCACTTCCTATTCGTACCACTCACCCTAGGGATGACCTTCCTGCTTGCCATCATGGAGTCGGTCTATGTAATGACCGGCAAGCAGGTCTACAAGGATATGGTGAAGTTCTGGGGCAAGTTGTTCGGTATCAACTTTGCTCTCGGTGTCACCACTGGCCTGACCATGGAATTCCAGTTCGGCACCAACTGGGCCTACTACTCCCACTATGTGGGTGACATCTTCGGTGCGCCGCTGGCCATCGAGGGTCTGATGGCCTTCTTCCTGGAATCCACCTTCATCGGCCTGTTCTTCTTCGGCTGGGATCGCCTGTCCAAGATCCAGCACCTAGCAGTGACCTGGCTGGTGGCACTCGGCTCCAACCTGTCCGCCCTGTGGATTCTGGTGGCCAACGGCTGGATGCAGCACCCGGTCGGCGCGGAGTTCAATTTCGAAACCATGCGGATGGAGCTGGTGGATTTCGGTGCTCTGCTCCTTAACCCGGTGGCTCAGGTCAAGTTCGTTCACACCGTCGCCTCCGGCTATGTGACCGGCGCCGTGTTCGTACTGGCCATCTCCAGCTACTACCTGCTGAAAAAACGCGATCTGGGCTTTGCCCGTCGCTCCTTCGCCATCGCCTCGGCTTTCGGCATGGCCTCCATCCTTTCGGTCCTCGTGCTCGGCGACGAATCCGGCTATGAGGTCGGCGAGGTGCAGAAAACCAAGCTTGCCGCCATCGAGGCCGAATGGGAGACCCATCCGGCGCCGGCCAGCTTCACTCTGTTCGGCTTCCCGAACGAGGAAGAGCAGCGCACCGACTTCGCAGTCAGGATCCCCTTTGCCCTGGGCATCATCGCTACCCGCTCGCTGGATGAACAAGTCATCGGCATCAAGGACCTGATCATCGAGAACGAAGCCCGCATCCGCAACGGCATGATCGCCTACGGCCTGCTGGAAGAGCTCCGTGCTGGCGACAAGAGCCCGGAAAAGATCGCGGCCTTCAATGAAGTCAAGGGTGACCTCGGGTACGGCCTGCTGCTGAAGAAGTACACGCCCAACGTGGTCGATGCCAGCGAAGAGCAGATCAAACAGGCTGCCAAGGACACCATTCCCAACGTGGCCAGCATGTTCTGGAGCTTCCGCGCCATGGTCGCCTCCGGCTTCGTGATGCTCATCCTGTTCGCCTGCGCCTTCTGGGCTTCGGCTCGCAAGAACGAGGAAAGCAAGCCCTGGCTGCTCAAGTTTGCTCTGTACAGTCTGCCGCTGCCGTGGATTGCCACTCAGACCGGCTGGTTCGTGGCCGAGCATGGCCGTCAGCCCTGGACCATTGGTGGAGTGCTGCCCACTCACCTCTCCGCCTCCAGCCTGACCACCGCCGATCTCTGGGGCTCACTGTTCGCTCTGATCGCGTTCTACACCCTGCTGCTGGTGGTCGAGATGTATCTGATGATCCGTTTCGCCCGCCTTGGCCCATCCAGCCTGCATACCGGTCGCTACCACTTCGAACAGCTCGAACAGCCCGCTGTTAAGCATGCCAGCCCGAGCCAGACGGAACCCCAACAACCAGTCAGCGCCTAAGGAAAACGCCATGTTTGATTACGAAACACTGAAATTGATCTGGTGGGGCTTGATCGGTGTGTTGCTGATCGGCTTCGCCCTGACCGACGGCTTCGACATGGGGGCCATGGCGATCATGCCCTTCGTCGCCAAGACCGACAACGAGCGCCGCATCGCGATCAACACCATCGCCCCGCACTGGGACGGCAACCAGGTGTGGTTCATCACCGCCGGTGGCGCCCTGTTCGCCGCCTGGCCGCTGGTCTACGCCACGGCCTTCTCCGGCATGTACTGGGCCCTGCTGCTGGTGCTCTTCGGTCTGTTCTGCCGCCCTGTGGGTTTCGACTACCGCAGCAAGCTGGAAAACAAGAAGTGGCGCGACCTCTGGGACTGGGCGCTGTTTGCTGGCGGTGCCCTGCCGGCCCTGCTGTTCGGGGTAGCGTTCGGCAACCTGTTCCTCGGCCTGCCGTTCCGCTTTGACGAGACGATGCGCTCCCACTTTGAAGGCTCGTTCTTCAACCTGCTGCATCCCTTCGCCCTGCTGGCCGGCATCGTGAGCCTGAGCATGCTCAGCGCCCACGGCGGGTCCTGGCTGATGCTGCGGACCGAAGGCGAGCTGTACGAGCGTGCCTGCAAGGCCACTCGCCTGTGCGCCATGGTGTTCCTGGGCGGCTTCTTCATCTGCGGTATCTGGCTGCTGCTGGGCATCGACGGGCTCAACCTGGTCGACAACTTCGATCCCAATGCCGTGCCGAACCCGCTGACCAAGCAGATCACCCTCGATAACAGCGGCTGGCAGGCCAACTATGTGCGCTATCCCCTCACCCAGTTCGCTCCGCTGCTCGGCCTGATTGGCGGCGCACTGGCCCTGATGGGTGCACAGACCAAGCGCAATGGCATGGCCTTCCTGGGCACCAGCCTGGCGATCGTTGGCGCCATCACTACTGCAGGCTTTGCCCTGTTCCCGTTCGTGATGCCGTCCTCCATCGACCCGGTCTCCAGCCTGACCGTGTGGGATGCCGTGTCCAGCCAGAAAACCCTGGGGATCATGCTGATCGCAGCCATCATCTTCGTGCCGATCATCCTGGGCTACACCCTGTGGTGCTACTGGCGCATGTGGGGCAAGCTGAACAACCAAACCATCGAGGCCAATCCTCACGGCCTGTACTGACCGAAACCGGCGCGGACTCTGTCCGCGCCACCCCCAATTGAGATCGCCCGTCCCATGGCGGGCCTAGGAGGCAACATGTGGTACTTCAGTTGGATTCTCGGCATCCTGCTGGCCTGCGGCTTCGGTGTCATCAACGCCCTGTGGCTGGAAACCACCATGCAAATGGATGAGGGTCCGGCGGGTGACGACTGAGAAGCGTCTTCTACAGCTTCTGCAGCGTCGTCCGCTCCGCATCCTGTCGCTGCTGCTGGCCACGCCCATCACGCTGGTGTTTCTGATTCATCCATCGTTGATTGTGGATCCCGAGGCCGGCTACAGCCACAGCCTGCTGATGCTGGTGATGCTGGGAATCTCCAGCGGCTTCATCCACGGCGTCGGCTTCGATCCGCGCGGCCTGGCTTGGCGCATCCTCTTCCACCCCGTGGTTGGGTGGGTTCTGATGGGATTGGGTTACGCGATTCTGTACAAGGTGCAGATGGGTTGATCCCCACCAGGAAGGTCCCGCAAGGGGCCTTCTGCTTTCCCCCCGCACGATCACCTTCGCACACAGGCCAGTCGCCTCAGGCAGGCAACCAGCTCCGCACAGTCAAACTCACAGACTGATCGGCTTGCGCCCGGCCAAAGCGTGGATCAGGGTGCCACCATCCACCAGTTCCAGCTCGCCGCCCAGCGGCACGCCATGAGCGATACGGGAAACCACGATACCCCTGGGCGCTAGAACCTGGGCGATATAGTGGGCAGTGGCCTCACCCTCTACCGTCGGATTGGTGGCAATGATCACCTCCCCAAAGGCGCCCCGCTCGACCCGCATCAGCAGTTCAGGAATGCCGATGGCCTCCGGACCGAGACCATCCAGGGGAGACAGATGCCCCTTGAGCACGAAATAGCGGCCGCGATAGCCAGTCTGTTCGATGGCGAATACATCCATAGGCCCCTGCACGACACAGAGCAAGCCATCGTCGCGGCTCGGATCGGCACACTGCGGACAGAGCTCATCTTCGCTCAGGGTTCGGCACTGCTGACAGTGACCGACATGCTCCAGCGCATGGGTGAGCGTCTGGGCCAGACGCAAACCACCGCTGCGATCGCGCTCGAGCAGATGCAAGGCCATACGCTGGGCGGTTTTCTGCCCCACGCCGGGGAGGATACGCAGGGCATCGATGAGTTGGCGGATCAGCGGACTGAAGCTCATGGGCGAACGGACCGGGACGGGCAGACAGCAGGATAGGCCGCCAGAGAGAAAGGCGGCCAGCCGGGGCCCTCTCCCGCTTGCGGGAGAGGGCCGGCGCGAAGAAAAACCGGGAAAACGCTCAGAAAGGCATTTTGAATCCAGGCGGCAGGCCCATGCCGGCAGTCATCCCTGCCATCTTTTCCTGATTGTTCTGCTCGATCTTGCGCACCGCATCGTTGATAGCGGCGGCGATCAGGTCCTCGAGAACCTCCTTGTCCTCCTGCATCAGGCTGTCGTCCAGAGTGACGCGCCGGACGTCATGTCGACCGGTCATCACCACGCTCACCAGGCCGGCACCGGACTGACCGGTCACCTCGGCGTTGGCCAGTTCCTCCTGTATCTTCTGCATCTTTTCCTGCATCAGCTGGGCCTGCTTCATCAGGCCGGCCATGCCACCTTTCATCATGGGAGTCACCTCAGGTATTCAGGGGTTCGATGGTGCCGTCGCGGATCACCGCGGCGAACTGTTGGATCATCTGCCGGACCAGCGGATCGGCCTGGATGGACACCTCAGCCTGGTGCTGGCGCTCGGCACGCCGCCGTGCCGCCGCCTGGGCCGGGGTTTCCTGTTCCGGCTTGCGCAATTCGATGTCCAGCTTGAGCGTGCGGCCATGATACTGGTTCAGGGCTTCGTTCAGGCGCCGCTGCTGGGTGCTGTTGAACAGTGCAGCCTGCGCCGGGTCCAGGTGCAGCAGCCAATGGTCGCCCTCGACCCTCGCCAAGGTACAGTTGGCAGCGATATTGGCGGTCATGCCGGTCAGTCCCAACTGCTGGAAGAGCTCGAGCCATTCGGCCGCAAGGCCGGTGGCCGGCACCGCTGCAGGCTTGACCTCAGGCTCGGAGTTCGACGGAGCCGGCTCCGCGACGGAAAAGACATCGAGATAGGCATAGGCCTCGACATCCACCTCGTCGGCATCCACCTCATAATAGTCATCGCCAGCCAAGGGAGGCTCTTCCTCCACGACCAGCACGGATGGCCTTGCCGGCGAACAATCGTCGACCAGGATCGCTGGCCGAGTCGGTGCGCTCTGACGCTCTGACGCTGAGATTTCGAGCGTCTTCTCTTTCTGATCCGGCGCAGGAGGCGTAGCAGTGCCTCCCACCAGCATCGCGGCGGACTCTGAAACAGGAGTGCCAGCGGCCTGCACGGGTTCCCAGGGCAGATCGGGAGCCCCGGCAGGCAAGGCGGGTAGCTCCTGCGACGGCATGGGCTCGGGCGATGCGGCGACCGCTGGCGAAGGAGACATGGCCCGATGTTCGCCCTGTGCAGCGACGGCGGCGACAGGCGCCACCGCCCGGCCATCTGCCACGGAATCGGGTGAGGAATCAGCCGTGGCCGTGCCGATTCCCAGATCCTTTAACCGCGTACCCGGCGCTCTGCCCACATCGGCCGGACGGAACGCCAGCATGCGCAGCAGCACCATCTCGAAACCGCCGCGCGGATCCGGCGCCAGCGGCAGGTCGCGGCGGCCGATCAGGCCCATCTGGTAATAGAACTGCACGTCCTCGGCCGGGAGTACCTGCGCGAGCGCCAGCACCCGCTCGCGGTCGCCCAGGCCGTTGTCCACCGCCTCCGGCAACGCCTGGGCGATGGCCACCCGGTGTAGCACATTGAGCATCTCCGCCAGCACGCCGCTCCAGTCCGGTCCCTGCTCAGCCAGCTGGCGCACAGCCTCGAGCATGGCCTGGGCATCGCCTTCCAACAAAGCCTGCAGCACGCCATAGACCTGGCCGTGATCGAGCGCGCCGAGCATGGCGCGCACATCGGCGGCGAGCACCCTGCCCTCGCCGAAAGCGATGGCCTGGTCGGTCAGGCTCATGGCGTCGCGCATCGAGCCGTCGGCGGCGCGGCCGAGCAGCCACAGGGCATCCGCCTCGAAGGGAATGCCCTCCGCACCGAGCACTTGGGTCAGATGCTCGACCACCCGCTCCGGCGGCATGCTCTTCAGGGCGAACTGCAGGCAACGCGACAGTATAGTCACCGGCAGCTTCTGCGGATCTGTGGTCGCCAGCAGGAACTTGACGTGGGACGGTGGCTCTTCGAGAGTCTTCAGCAAGGCGTTGAACGAGTGACTGGACAGCATATGCACTTCGTCGATCAGGTAGACCTTGAAGCGCCCCCGGGTCGGCGCGTACTGCACGTTATCGAGCAGCTCGCGGGTATCCTCGACCTTGGTACGGCTGGCGGCATCGACTTCGATGAGATCGACGAAGCGACCCTCGTCGATCTCCCGACAGACCGAACACTGCCCGCAGGGCGTCGAGCTAATGCCGGTCTCGCAGTTCAGGCACTTGGCGATGATCCGCGCGATGGTGGTCTTGCCCACCCCGCGGGTGCCGGTGAACAGATAGGCATGGTGCAACCGCTGACTGTCGAGGGCGTTGATCAGCGCCTTGAGCACATGAGTCTGGCCGACCATTTCGCGGAACGAGCGGGGACGCCATTTACGTGCAAGAACCTGATAACTCATCGATACCGTCGCAGCAGGAAAGCGGAGAGCAGCAATGCTAGCGGAGCAGAATGCAAATTGCATCCGCCCTGCCGACTCAGGCAGGACAAGGGCGCGGGAAAGAAACTCGTCTGGCTTTGAGAAGGAAGGAAAGAGGCGGGGAAGACAGGAAACTGGAGGTGATCCCACCAGCCACACCCCGGCACACGATGTCACCGCTACGGCTGCTCCCTTCCGGGTCTGACCGGGTTCACGGCTGATCGTTGCGGGGGGACCGGCAGGACCACCATAACGACACCCGCCAGCTGGCGAGCCAGCGCCATTGTACCGGCTTGTTCGCAAGTTACAACCGTCGCATGAGAGGAAAGCGTTTGACGACAGTTACTTGCTGCCACGGGAGTGGCCGCTCACGCAGCGGGCGCCCCAAAGAATCGTCAGCCAGCTGGCCTGGGGCAAGCCGCAAAACCGGTTACGCAAGTGCCGGCGTCGGCGGCTCGCAGCCATGAAATTCACAGTTTCATTACACCAGAGAATTGCTCGGCATGAGCTCCCCGCTACTCCCTGCCTGGCCGATGCCGAAGTCGCGCACGGCGGTCGAGGTTCTGCCAGGCAGCATCGTAATGGGCCGGCGACTGCTCGATGGCGATGCGGAAGAACTCCTGGCCAGCCCGGCTGGCTTTTTGCCGCAGCCAGTGTTCCGATCGTGCGACACGTTAAGATATGCAGCGCGGCGAATCCGTTCGACCCCGTATGGACGCTTTAGGAGCACAGGAGCGCACACCGTCAGGTAGGCCAGTCATCCGGCTGCAGAGAAGCTTGAGCCGTATGAGGGGCGACTCTCATGTACGGCTCCCAGGGGAGGCAGGAGTGGTAACATTCCTACTTTACCCGACTGAAGGCGCATATCGGTGTGGAGAAGTGCCAAGAGCATCAGGGACGCAGGGGTCATTTGGCAGATCGGCGCATGGTGCGGTACTTACAGGAAACTGGGCAAGCGTAGCGCCCTGTACAAAGCCAAACGCAAGATCGGGAAAGGTACATGCCAAGCAGGAGCCCCGTTCCAGGTGATCAAGCGGCAGTCTGGCTACGTGAAGGTACGCTTCCGTGGCTTGGCGAAGAATACGGCTCAGTTGGTCACGCTGTTCGCCCCGTCGAACTTGTGGATGGTCAGGAAACAGCTACTAGGGTATGAACGAGACGCGCCCATAAAACGTAGAAACCAAGGCAAAACCCTGGTTTCTGGATAGATCAACTCCTCAGGGTGGTCCATTGGCATGATCACTCGGGATCAGCACGACAAGGGACCCTTTTGCCTATGCTGGTATCGATCCAGGCACTGCGAGCCTTCGCCGCGTGGCTTGTAGTCTTCCACCATTTCATGCAGGTGTTCTTCGACTTCAAGGCCGACACCCTCACCGGACACCTGCTCTCCACCCGCGGCCAGGTCGGCGTCGACATCTTCTTCGTAATCAGCGGCTTCGTCATCTACCTTGCCAGCGCCGGCAAGCCGATCGCCTCGAAACGCTTCATGCTCGATCGCTTGATCCGCATCGTGCCCGCCTACTGGATATTCACTCTGCTCACCGCCGCGATCATCTATTTCGACGCCCGGGTGATGCCAGTCTATGCAGTCGATCCGATCGCACTGCTCAAGTCGCTATTGTTCATTCCGGCCCAGAATCCCGGCGGCTTCGGCTTCTACCCGATCCTGCCGGTGGGCTGGACGCTGAACTTCGAGATGATGTTCTACACCCTGTTCGCGCTGTCGCTGTTCGCCGGTCAACGTCATCGGGTATGGGTCACCGCCCTGTTGGTGGTCACGCTGGGCGGCTGGCTGGCTCATCAGCCGTTCGTGTCGAGCTTCTACACCAACTCGGTGATCTACGAATTCCTTCTCGGCATCGGCCTGGCGGTGATCTACCGCCGCGGCTGGCTGCCAGCGCTGTCGGGCCGGGTGCTGCTGGCACCTGCGCTGATCGCAGCGGGCGCGACCGCGATGATTCTCCGGTTCGACGACCAGCATCCTTACCGCTTGCTCACCTGGGGTGTCCCCAGCGCGGTGCTGGTCGCAGCCTTGATCAGCATGGAGCGACTGTTCAGTGGCAATCAGCTGCTCAAGAACCTCGGTGATTGGTCCTATTCGGTCTACCTGCTGCACGTCATCGTGCTGTGGTGCGGCGCCTACCTACTCAACCAGCGGCTCGACCTCGACCCCTACCTGACCCTGGCGCTCTGCGTGCCGGTGATTGCCCTCGGCTCCTGGCTCAGCTTCACCTACATCGAGATGGGCCTCTCCCGCCGACTCAAACACCGACTCGGGCTCTCTCGTCCGGCGCCGGCGAGCGCCAAGGCCGGACCCGAGTGTTCCCCCTGAAACGACGGCGTGGAAGCCGGGGTCAGCCACAGTCGAATCCGGTGATCATGTCGTTGTCGTCGAGCCAGATGCTGAGCCGGTCACCACGATGTCCATGGTCGCCGCCGTGTGCAGAGTCAGCACGCGCTGCTGGCACGTGCCGCTGCCCTCGAGCAGCCTGGCATAGAGTGCAGCGTCGCCGCGCTGGCCGACGTACTCGCCGATCTTGCCAGCGGCGCACTGCTGTGACGGTGCGGCCTGGACTGGTCCACGTTCGACTGATCTTGCTAGGCGCTGGCCCGATCGTCCTGGGCGCTGGCCTGGCCTGCGCGGCACCGTGGGTCGACTGTAGGCGGCGCACCGAGACCCTCCTTCTCATTGGACGAGCAGGCGCTGAGCGCCGCGGCAAGGCCGACCACGCCCACGAGGGATCCTTTTCATTCCTTGCCTCCCTGTAGGGGGCAACTGCGAGGGACACCGCGCTGACCGGCGTTAGCAAGCTTATTAACCAGGCCCTCAAACACCTTAGCTAAGCTGCATACTTGACGGCGGTTTCGTCGCCCCAATAGATCGCTCCTTCAGTGCGGGCACGCTCGGCAAGGCGGAGATAAATGTCCTGCAACCACGCCCGTACCGCCTTCGGATTCTGCTTCAGGGCGCGCTTGACAGGCCGTTGTGGCGTATAGCCCTCAGCTTTTGAGGTACTTGCCAAGCAAGCGATCCTGCACCTCTACGCCAAACTGCTGACGGATCAGCACCTTGAGGGGCGGACGGCTCCACAGCGCAAACGGCAGTTGCAACTGTCCTGGCAGCGAACCCACGATCTGCTCTTGCAGCCATACCTCTTGCGCCAACGCTCTTGCGCCATCGTCAGCTTGCGTCCGGTGTTCGGCATCATCAAATCGGTCATGGACTTTCATCACTTCCTACTGCGGGGCAAGGACAAGGTGAGCGGTGAATGGCGTCTAGTGTGCCTGGCCTGGAGCCTGAAACGCATGGCCGTTTTGCGCCACAAATCCGTCAAAGTGCATAAAGATGGATTAAACCCGCTCGAATTCAGGAAATTCGGAGCAAAATACCTGGAAATGCCTGAATAGTGAGCAAGTCGTTTCGCCTTCGCTATTGATTCCCTATTCATGAGTTCAAGTCCGACAGGCTACTAGCGATAATCCCCGGCCCGCCATCGCGCCAGCCAGGCCAGGCTGCCGAGGGTCGCGCCGGCCGGGCGGTATTCGGCGCCGAGCCAGCCCTGATAGCCGCTCGCCTGCAAGGCAGCCAGCGCCGCGGCGAAATCCACCTGGCCGCTGCCCGGCTCGCCCCGCCCCGGACAATCGGCGAACTGCACGTGGCCGATGCGGCCGGCCAGGCGCGCGATGCACTCGGGGATGTCCAGCCCCTGGCGGGCCATGTGGTAGAGGTCCAGTTGCGCCAGGCAATTAGGGTGACCCACGCTGCGCAGCAGCGCGTCCAGCTGTTCGGCGGTGTTGATCAAAAAGCCCGGCATGTCCAGCGGGTTGATCGCCTCGCAGACTACAGAAATCCCGAGCACCTCGAAGGCCTCGGCGGCCTTTGCCAAGTTGGCCTTCAGGGTCGCCAGCGCCTGCTCCCGCGTCACGCCCTCGGCCAAGCGGCCCGGCAGGATGTTGACGCAGTCCGGCCGAATCATCGCGGCATAGCTCAACGCCAGTTGCAGCGCGGCATCGAATTCAGCCTGCCGATGCGATACCGCCGCCAGTCCGGCCCCCCCCTGCAGGAGATCGGCAACCGGCAGGTTGATCAGCACCAGCGGCAACCCGGCCCGCTCCAGTTCCTCCTTCAGGCGAATGGCCGGAACCTCATAGGGAAACTGGATTTCCACGCCGTCAAAACCCGCCGCGGCGGCGGAAACGATGCGCCCGAGCAGCGGTTTTTCGCTGAACAGCAGAGAAAGGTTGGCGGCGATCTGCATGCTTCTTCTCCTTTGGTCGAAACTTGCAGTCTAGTGGCGTTACGCTTTTTTCACTTCGTTCTGGTTACTCTCAACCGGCCGCGCTGCGGTCTGCCATTCGCCACAGAGACGCCTCCATGCCATCCAATCTGCTTGACAGCCGGGCCCTGAAGGGCCAGAGAGGATTCCGCCGGATTCTCAATGCCACCAGCTATTCCCTCGCCGGCCTCAAGGCCGCCTTCGTTGGTGAGGCAGCCTTCCGCCAGCTGGTGATGCTGAACCTGCTGCTGATCCCCGTCGCTTGCCTGCTCGATGTGAGCCGGGTCGAACGTGCCCTGCTGATAGCCGCGGTGCTGCTGGCGCCGATCGTCGAGCTGCTCAACTCGGCCATCGAGGCCACCGTCGACCGCATCTCGCTGGAACTGCACCCCCTCTCCAAGCGGGCCAAGGACATGGGCAGCGCTGCCCAGCTGCTCGCGCTGGTGCTGATCGCCGCGGTCTGGGCAACGATCCTGCTGTAACTCCCCAGGAGCAGCCCCTAAGGCGGCACCTATGGTGCCGTTGGTGGATTAGCCGCATGGCGGCGTAATCCATCCTACGAAACTGCTGTAACTCCCCAGCGAGTAGCTCCCACCCTTTGACATGTCCATCCATGCACCCTCGAACGCCGCGACACAGCGCTCGCCCGCGAGCTACACGCTTCCTCTATAATCCGCCCGCCTTTTTTCCGCTATTGAACCGGAGAACCCCATGCTCAAGCGTACCCTGGCGCTCGCCGCCGGCTTTGCCCTGTCCCTGTCCAGCGTTTTTTCCCAGGCTGCCGACGTGCTCAACGTCTCGGCGATTCCCGATGAGGCTCCCACCGAGCTGCTGCGCAAGTTCAAGCCGCTCGGCGCCTATCTGGAACAAGAGCTGGGCATGCCGGTGAAGTTCGTGCCGGTGGCCGACTATGCCGCAGTGGTCGAGGCGCTGGCCGCCGACCGCGTGGACCTGGCCTGGCTGGGCGGCTTCACCTTCGTACAGACCCGCCTGAAGACCGGCAACGCCGTCCCGCTGGTGCAGCGCGAGCAGGACGAGAAGTTCACCAGCAAGTTCATCAGCGCCGATCCAGCGGTGAAATCCCTGCAGGATCTCAAGGGCAAGACCTTCGCCTTCGGCTCCGTGTCCTCCACCTCAGGCAGCCTGATGCCGCGCTACTTCATGCTCAAGGATGGGATCAAGCCGGAAGAGTTCTTCAGCCGTGTGGCCTACTCCGGCGCGCACGACGCCACCGTCGCCTGGGTGCAGTCCGGCAAGGTCGACGCCGGCGTGCTCAACGCCTCGGTGTGGGACAAGCTGGTCACGGCCGGCAAGGTCGATACCAACAAGGTCAAGGTGTTCGCCACCACCCCGACCTACTACGACTACAACTGGACGGTGCGCGGCACCCTCGACCCCGAGCTGACCGCGAAGATCAAGCAGGCCTTCCTCGCCCTCGACCCGGCCAAGCCGGAGCACAAGGAGATCCTCGACCTGCAGGCGGCCAGCCGCTTTATCGAGACCAAGCCGGAAAACTACGAGGGCATTGAGGAAGCGGCGCGCGCCGCAGGCCTGCTGAAGTGACGCTGAACCTGTCCGGCGTGGGTCTGACCCACGCCAACGGCCAGGTTGCGCTGAGCGATATCGAACTGAAAGTCGCCCCCGGCGAACGGGTAGCGATCATCGGGCCGTCCGGCGCTGGCAAGACCAGCCTGCTGCGCCTGCTCGCCACTGCCCTGAAACCCGCCGCCGGCCGGATCGAGGTGCTCGGCACAGATCCCTGGCGCCTCTCCGCTGCGGCCCGGCAGAGGCTGCGCGCACGCATCGGCCTGATCCATCAGGCGCCGCCCCTGCCGCCGCGCCAGCGGGTGGTCACGGCGGTACTGGCCGGCCGGCTCGGCCAGTGGCCCCTGGGCAGGAGCCTGCTCAACCTGCTGCATCCGCTGGATACCGCCGGTGCGAGCGCAGCCCTGGCGCGTCTGGACCTTGCCGAGAAGCTGTTCGAGCACTGCGACCAACTCTCCGGCGGCCAGCTGCAGCGGGTCGGCATCGCCCGCGTGCTCTACCAGGAGCCGGAACTGATCCTCGCCGACGAGCCGGTTTCGGCCATGGACCCGGTGCTCGCTGGACATACCCTGGCCGTACTGAACGAGGAGGCCGGGCGCCGCGGCATCGCCCTGCTCGCCAGCCTGCATGCGGTGGACCTGGCGCTGGCGCATTTCCCGCGCATCCTGGGGGTGCGCGAAGGACGGCTGGTCTTCGATCGTCCGGCCGAGGCGCTCACCCAGGCCGAGTTGGACGCGCTCTACGCCAACGAACAGCTGCAGGCCCCGTATTTCCCGCCGGCCACCCCGCACAACGTGCAGACTCCCCGATGCTGACCCGCGCCGCTCCCCGCGACCCCGCCGCCCTGCCGCGCCTGTTGCTCACCCTGCTGGCGCTAGCCCTGCTGTGGCCGGGGCTGTCGCTCAGCGAGCTGGACCTGGGCGTGCTGTTCCATGGCGACAGCGCCGCCACCATGGGCAGTTTCGTCGCCGCCTTCTGGCCGCCGGAGCACGGCCGCGAGTTTCTCGATCTGCTCGGCCGGGCGACCCTGGAAACCCTGGCCATCGCCACCGCCGGCATGAGCCTGGCGCTGCTCATCGCCCTGCCCGCCGCGCTGCTCGCCAGCCGCGCCCTGTCGCTCTCAGCCGTGCACCGCGGCGGCCGTCCGGCCTGGTGGGGCGCCCTGCTGCGCTGGCCGGTGCGCGGCCTCCTGATCGTCCTGCGCAGCGTGCCGGAGATCGTTTGGGCGCTGCTCTTCGTGCGCGCTGTGGGGCTCGGTCCGAGCGCCGGGGTGCTGGCCATCGCTATCACCTATGCCGGCATGCTCGGCAAGGTCTACGCGGAGATCTTCGAGTCGGTCGATCCGCGTCCGACGCGCGCCCTGCTCGGTAGCGGCACTCCGCGGCTGGCCGCCTTCCTCTACGGCATCCTGCCCAACGCCGCAGCGGAGATGCTCTCCTACACCGTCTACCGCTGGGAATGCGCGATCCGCGCCTCGGTGGTGATGGGTTTCGTCGGCGCCGGCGGGCTGGGACAGCAGATCGACCTGTCGATGCGCATGTTCGCCGGCGGCGAGGTGGCCAGCATGCTGCTGACCTTCCTCCTGCTGGTGCTGCTGGCCGATCAACTGAGCCGTCTGCTGCGCGGGAGGCTGACATGAGGCGCCAGGGCAACGCCCTCCTCCTGCTGGGACTGCTGGCAGCCGTCGCGGCCTCCTTCGGCTACCTGGAGATAGACCTTGGCGCGCTGTTCGGAGCGAACAGTCTGCAGCAGATGGGCGACTACGCCGGCGGCTTCCTGCACCCAGACCTGTCCCCGGCGCACCTGCTGGCCATCGGCCGCGGCGCCCTGGAGACACTGGCCATGTCGGCCATCGGCACCCTGCTCGCCGCCCTCCTCGGCCTGCTGCTGGCGCTGCTCGCCAGCGGACGCTGCGGGATGCTGGCGACCAGCGCCGCCCGTCTGCTGCTCAATGCCCTGCGGGCGATTCCGGAACTGGTCTGGGCCGCGCTGATGGTGCTGGCTGCCGGCCTCGGCCCGAATGCCGGCACCCTGGCGCTAGCCCTGCATACCGCCGGGGTGCTCGGCCGGCTGTTCGCCGAAGCGCTGGAAAACACCCCCGGCGAACCTGCCGAAGCCGTGCGCCTGGCCGGCGGCGGGCGGATCACGGCGTTCTGCTACGGTACTCTGCCGGGTGTCTGGCCGCAGCTCCTGGCCTACACGCTGTACCGCTGGGAGAACAACATCCGCATGGCCAGCGTGCTGGGTTTCGTCGGCGCCGGCGGGCTGGGGCAGATGCTCTACCTGAGCCTCAGCCTGTTCCAGGAGGCCCAGGCCTCCACGGTGATCCTCGCCATGCTTCTGCTAGTGCTGGGGGTCGACGCGCTGAGCGGCTGGGGCCGCCAGCGCTGGGTACAGGGATAGCCTGGCGGCTCAATGCCGCTCCGGCTCCCCGCTGCGCTCCTGCACCAGCACCCAGGGCGCCACCACCACCGCCCAGAGCGGCGGGTCTCGGGCGAGCAGGTCTTCGGCGCGGGTCTCTTCCAGCTTCGCCAGCTGGCCGCTGGTCAGCCAGGCAGCCACGCTGGCCTGATCGTCCTCGGCGACGGCCAGCGCCACCGCCACCAGATCCACCTCGCCAGCCACCCAGAGCAAAGCGCCACGGGCGAAGAAGGGTTGCAGTTCCTCCCAGCTGATTCGAGCCGTTTCGCCGAGCAGCTTGGCGTAGAAGGGGTTGGTCGTGTCTGTCATGGAAAATTCACCGGGCGGAAGGGGCGCCATCATAGCGGCGCGGTCGGGCCAGGCAAGCCCGGGCCGGTAAGGTTCCCAAGCGGCAAAGCGTCACCTTACACTGTGCCGCAACGCTTGGCAGAAGGGACCGGTCCAGAGCGGTCCACCGCAACGACAGAATAACGAGGAGCAGTATGCACAAGGCCACCCGACATCTTTCCCGGCTGTTCGCCGCCCTGACGCTGGCGGGAGCCGCAGTCCATGCAACCGCCGCCGAGCCGGTCCGCATCGCCCTGGCCGGACCGGTCACCGGCCCCGTGGCGCAGTACGGCGACATGCAGTTCATCGGTGCGAAGCTGGCCATCGAGCGGATCAACCAGGCCGGCGGGGTGAACGGCCAGCCCCTCGAGGGCGTGGTCTACGACGATGCCTGCGATCCCAAGCAGGCCGTCGCGGTGGCCAACAAGATCGTCAACGACAGCATCGCCTTCGTCGTCGGCCACCTCTGCTCCAGTTCGACCCAGCCCGCCGCGGACATCTACGAGGACGAGGGCGTGCTGATGATCACCCCCGCCGCGACCAGCCCGCAGATCACCGCCCAGGGTTATCAGCTGATCTTCCGCACCATCGGCCTGGACAGCCTGCAGGGGCCGACCGCCGGCAACTTCATCGCCGAGCGGATCGGACCTAAGCGCGTCGCGGTGCTGCACGACAAGCAGCAGTACGGCGAAGGCATCGCCAGCGCGGTCAGGAAGACCCTGCAGGACAAGGGCGTCGAGGTGGCGCTGTTCGAGGGCATCAACGCCGGCGACAAGGACTTCTCGTCGATGATCGCCAAGCTCAAGCAGGCCGGCGTCGATTTCGTCTACTTCGGCGGCTACCACCCGGAACTCGGCCTACTGCTGCGTCAGTCCGCGGAAAAGGGCCTGAAGGTGCGCTTCATGGGGCCGGAAGGGGTCGGCAACAAGGAGCTTTCCGCCATCGCCGGAGCGGCCTCCGAGGGGCTGCTGCTCACCCTGCCGCGCGCCTTCGACCGGGACCCGCGGAACCAGGCGCTGGTCGAGGCCTTCAAGGCCAAGAACCAGGATCCCAGCGGCCCCTTCGTATTCCCCGCCTACGCCGCCGTGCAGCTGATCGCCCAGGGCATCGCCAAGGCCGGCAGCAGCGATCCCGAGGCGGTAGCCCAAGCCCTGCACGGCAACACCTTCGACACGGTGACCGGCAGCCTGGCCTTCGACGCCAAGGGCGATCTGAAGGACTTCGGCTTCGAGGTCTACGAGTGGCATCAGGATGCAACCAAAACGCTGGTCGAGTAGCTCGAGCCCACCCCGTCTGCAAAGGCGGCACCTGCGGTGCCATTGGTGGGTTACGGCCTGCGGCCTAACCCACCCTACGATTCCCAAGGCCGCGAAAATCGACGAGTGAATGTGTCTGCGCCCGGCGTGGGCTTCGAGGAACCAGGCAATGCCCGAGCTCTACCACTACCTGCAACAGCTGGTGAACGGCCTGACGGTCGGCAGCACCTATGCGCTGATCGCCATCGGCTACACCATGGTCTATGGCATCATCGGGATGATCAACTTCGCCCACGGCGAGGTATACATGATCGCCTCCTACGTGGCCTTCATCGCCATTGCCGGACTATCCATGCTCGGTCTGGATAGCCTGCCGCTGCTGATGGTCGCCGCCTTCGCCGCGAGCATCGTGGTCGCCAGCGCCTACGGCTACAGCATCGAGCGCATCGCCTATCGCCCGCTACGCGGCAGCGGCCGACTGATTCCGTTGATCTCGGCGATCGGCATGTCGATCTTCTTGCAGAACGAGGTCCTGCTGGCCCAGAACTCTCGCGACAAGGCGATCCCCAGCCTGCTGCCGGGCAACTTCGTCATCGGCGAGAGCGCCATGCATGGTGTAGTGATCTCCTGGATGCAGATCCTCATCTTCGTCGTCACCCTGCTGGTCATGCTCGGCCTCAGCCTGTTCATCTCCCGCTCACGCCTCGGCCGCGCCTGCCGCGCCTGCGCCGAGGATCTGAAGATGGCCAGCCTGCTCGGCATCGACACCCACCGGATCATCGCCCTGACCTTCATCATCGGCGCCGCCCTGGCCGCGGTGGCGGCGGTGCTGCTGGGCCTGCAGTACGGGGTGATCAACCCGCAGATGGGCTTTCTTGCCGGAATCAAGGCCTTTACCGCCGCGGTGCTCGGCGGCATCGGCAGCATTCCCGGCGCCATGCTCGGCGGCCTGCTGCTGGGCGTCGCCGAGGCGTTCGGCGCCGACCTGTTCGGCGATCCGTACAAGGACGTGGTGGCCTTCAGCCTGCTGGTACTGGTGCTGCTGTTCCGGCCGACCGGCATCCTCGGCCATCCAGAGGTGGAAAAGGTATGAAAACCGCCGTCTTCAGCGCCTTGCTGGTGCTCGCCGTAGCTTGGCCGGTGCTCGGCCTGAAGCTCACCACCGTGGGCATCAAGCTGGAAGTACACAACGCCAGCCCGACGGTGCTCTGGAGCATCGCCGCCGCGGCTATCGGCATGTTCTGCTGGCAGCTCTGGCGCGACCGCCTCGCCGCCCTCTGGGCCGGAGCGCCGTCGCTGCCCGGCGTGCCGGGCCGCGTGAAAAACTTCCTCACCCTGCCCTCGACCCAGCGCTGGGGCCTGCTCGCCCTGCTGGTGCTGGCCCTGGCCTGGCCGTTCTTCGCCTCGCGCGGCGCGGTGGACCTGGCCACCCTGATCCTCATCTACGCGATGCTCGGCCTCGGCCTGAACATCGTGGTCGGCCTGGCCGGCCTGCTCGATCTCGGCTACGTCGGCTTCTACGCGGTCGGAGCCTACAGCTACGCCCTGCTCTCCCACTATTTCGGCCTGGGCTTCTGGACCTGCCTGCCGATCGCCGGGGCGATGGCCGCGCTGTTCGGCTTCCTGCTCGGCTTTCCGGTGCTGCGCCTGCGCGGCGACTACCTGGCCATCGTCACCCTGGGCTTCGGCGAAATCATCCGCATCCTTTTGCGCAACCTCACAGAGATCACCGGCGGCCCCAACGGCATCGGTGGCATCGACAAGCCGACCCTCTTCGGCCTGACCTTCGAGCGCCGCGCCCCCGAAGGCCTGCAGACCTTCCACGGCTTCTTCGGCCTGCCCTACGAGTCGGCGAACAAGGTGATCTTCCTCTACCTGATTGCCCTCATGCTGGTGCTGCTCACCCTGTTCGTCATCAACCGCCTGCTGCGCATGCCCATCGGCCGCGCCTGGGAAGCCCTGCGCGAGGACGAGATCGCCTGCCGCGCCCTGGGCCTCAACCCCACCGTCATCAAGCTCTCCGCCTTCACCCTGGGTGCCTGCTTCGCCGGTTTCGCCGGCAGCTTCTTCGCCGCCCGCCAGGGGCTGGTGACGCCCGAATCCTTCACCTTCATCGAGTCGGCGGTGATCCTCGCCATCGTCGTGCTGGGCGGCATGGGCTCGCAGCTGGGGGTGATCCTCGCCGCGGTGGTGATGATCCTGCTCCCCGAGCTGATGCGCGAGTTCAGCGAGTACCGCATGCTGCTGTTCGGCGCCCTGCTGGTGCTGATGATGATCTGGCGGCCCCAGGGCCTGCTGCCCATGCAGCGCCCGCACCTGGAGCTCAAGCCATGAGCGCGCTGCTGCGCCCGCTGCTGGAAGTGCGCGATCTGGCCATGCGCTTCGGCGGCCTGCTGGCGGTCGACGGCGTGGGCCTGAGCCTCGGCGAGCGGCAGGTCGTTTCGATGATCGGCCCAAACGGCGCCGGCAAGACCACGGTGTTCAACTGCCTGACCGGCTTCTACAGGCCCAGCGCCGGAAAGATCCTCCTTGACGGCGAGCCGATCCACGGCCTGCCGGGCCACCGGATCGCCCGCAAAGGCGTGGTGCGGACCTTCCAGAACGTCCGCCTGTTCAGGGAGATGACCGCGCTGGAGAATCTGCTGGTGGCCCAGCACCGCCACCTGAACACCAACTTCTTCGCCGGACTGCTGAAGACCCCGGCCTTCCGCCGCAGCGAACGCCAGGCCCTGGAGCTCGCCCACGACTGGCTGGAGCGGGTCGGGCTGGCGGACTGCGCCAACCGCCTCGCCGGCATCCTCGCCTACGGCCAGCAGCGCCGCCTGGAAATCGCCCGCTGCATGATGACCCGCCCGCGCCTGCTGATGCTCGACGAGCCGGCGGCCGGCCTCAACCCGCGGGAAACCGAAGACCTCAAGGCGCTGATCGGCCTCTTGCGCGACGAGCACGGTCTCGGCGTGCTGCTGATCGAGCACGACATGCCGCTGGTGATGGGCATTTCCGACCGGATCGTGGCGATCAACCAGGGCCGCCCGCTGGCCGAGGGCACGCCGGCACAGATCCGCTGCCATCCCGAGGTGATCAAGGCCTATCTGGGAGAAGCCTGATGCTGACTTTCGACAACGTCTCCACCTGCTACGGCAAGATCCAGGCGCTCCACGGAGTGAGCCTGGAGGTCCGCGAGGGCGAAATCGTCACCCTGATCGGCGCCAACGGCGCCGGCAAGTCGACCCTCCTGATGACCCTCTGCGGCACGCCGCGGGCCAGTGCCGGGAGCATCCGCTACCGCGGCGAGGAGTTGGTCGGCCAGGACACCAGCGCGATCATGCGCAAGGGCATCGCCGTGGTCCCCGAGGGCCGGCGCATCTTCGCCCGTCTGACGGTGGAGGAAAACCTCGCCATGGGCGGCTTCTTCACCGCCCAGGACACCTTCGAGGAACAGCTCGAGCGGGTACTGGAACTCTTCCCGCGGCTGAAGGAGCGCTATGCCCAGCGCGGCGGCACCCTGTCCGGCGGCGAGCAGCAGATGCTCGCCATCGGCCGCGCGCTGATGGGCCGGCCACGCCTGCTGCTGCTCGACGAACCCTCCCTGGGCCTGGCGCCGCTGGTCATCCAGCAGATCTTCGCGATTATCGAGCAGTTGCGCGCGGAAGGTGTGACGGTCTTTCTGGTCGAGCAGAACGCCAACCAGGCGCTGAAGCTGGCCGACCGCGGCTACGTGCTGGAGAACGGGCGGATCGTCATGCAGGGCAGCGGCGAGCAGTTGCTCGGCGACGCGCGGGTGTGCGAGGCCTATCTGGGCGGCTGAGCCGCGGCGACCAGCGGGACGGTATTACCGCCCGGGGAGGTGGCTGAGATCGATCGGGTCCCCCGGATGCAGCCCCAGCTTGTTGCGTATGTCCTGGAACACGGCGTCGTATTCATTATGCTCGCGCAGGATCGGACCAAAGCGCGGATGCAGGCCGTTGCGCACAGCGATCCGGGTAAGCTCGTTCATGAAGTCGAAGGCCATGTCGCGGGGCAGCTCGCATTCCTCCGCAAAGGACTTGCCGTCGATCTCGCCCTCCATGCGCATGTGCAGCACCCGGCCCTTCCCGGGCTCTTCACGCACCTCGTAATACACGTCGTAGATGAATGTCTGCCGGTTGGACTCATCCGGCAGCTGCTCGCGATGCAGGTGACCCGGTTTGAACATGGGAGCCTCCTCGCAGGGTGGAAAACCGAACACTGAAGCCCCGTGCCAAGGATCGGCAGGACCTCGCCTGCGCTCAGTGTAGACAGCGCACGGCTACAGGCCCCCGCCGGCTCGTCGCCAGGCTTGTGATTGGCAGGGCCTCTGGTTAACGTGGGCGCCCCTTCCAGGAGACCGCCAATGCGCCTTGTCCGTACCCTCTTGTATTGCCTTCTGCCGTTGCTTACAGGTTGCCAACTGTTCGCCGGAGAAAACCGCGCTCCCAAGGTCGAACAGGTCCGTCTGCAGGGCGAGTTGAGCGTGCGCGACGGCGATCTGCTGCTGCGCCCGTGCGACGAGCAGCGCCGCTTCGTCCTGGTCGACGCTGGCGACCTCGGCCTGGCCGAGGAGGTCCGCGGGCTGCAGGGTGGCGGTAGCGATCCACTGTTCGCCGACCTGCGCGGTATCCTCGGCGCCAGCGATAAACCAGCCGTCGACGGACGCTTCGAACTAAATCGGCTCTATCGCCTGGAACTTGGCGGGCGCGGCTGCCAAGATCCCGATTTCCGCCGGGTGATCCTCCGCGCGACGGGCAACGAGCCGTTCTGGAGCGTCAGTGTCGGCACCCGTGGGCTCTTGCTGCAGCGTCCCGATCAGCCGCCCCTGGCCCTGCCCTATCTGGAGGAGCGACTGCCCGGCGGCGCACTGAACCTGACCAGCGAAGCCGATGGACGGAGCCTGCAGCTCTGGGTGGCGCCACAGCGCTGCGTCGACTCCATGAGCGGCGCGGTTCATCACCTGAGCGCCGAACTGCGCCTTCATGGCGAAGTGCAGCGCGGCTGTGCCTATTTCGGCGGCGGCCGCGAAGACTGAGCCGCTACCAAGGCCTGCCGCGGGTCCGCTCGGTCAGCGGCAGCTTCTTCTGCATCGCCGCCTTGGCCAGCATGTGTGCGCTGACCGGCGCGGTGATGAAGAGGAACAGAGTGATCAGCAGCTCGTGCAGGCTCAGCCCTTCCGAACGGCTGCCGAAGAAGATCATCGAGGCAATCACCATGCCACCCACCCCCAGGGTGGTGGCCTTGGTCGGGCCGTGCAAGCGGGTGAAGAAGTCCGGCAGGCGATACAGGCCGATGGCGCCGATCAGCGCGAACAGGCTGCCGATGACCAGGAAGAGGGAAATCAAGGCTTCGATCCAGAATGGCATGGGCAACCTCTCAATCAATGATATCGCCGTGCAGCAGATACTTGCCCACCGCTACGGTACCGACGAAGCCCATCACTGCGATCAGCAGCGCCGCCTCGAAGAACAGGTCCGAGCCGAGCCAGATGCCGAACAGCACGAGCAGGGCCAGGGCGTTGATGTACAAGGTGTCCAGCGCCAGCACCCGGTCCGGCAGGCTGGGTCCCTCTAACAGGCGCAGCAGGTTGAGGACCACCGCCACACCGATGATGACCAGGCAGAAGGGGATCACGTAGGCGAGCATTGGAATATCTCCAGCAGGGGCGCTTCATAGCGACTCTTCACCTCGGCGACAAGGGCCTCAGTGTCCGACGCGTCCAGGGCGTGCAGCAGCAGCGTCCGGCGGTCAGGGCTGAGGGCGGCGGAAACGGTGCCGGGCGTCAGGGAAATGATGCTGGTCAGCACCGAGAGGAGGAATTGGTCCTCAATGGCCATGGGCACTTCAACGAAGGCCGGATGCAGGCTCTCCTTCGGCCCCAGCACCAGCTTCGCCACAAGCAGGTTGGCGACCAGGATGTCGGCGAACACCTTGAGGACGAAAAGGCCCAGCTTGAGCGGCTGGCGCACCCGTGGCACCTGGATCAGGAAGTCACGGCAGAGCAGCGGGATCGCCCAGCCGAGAAAGGCGCCCAGCAGCAGATGGCCGAGGTTCAGGGTGTTCACCAGCATCAGCCAGATGAATGTCAGCAACAGGCTCAGGGCCGGATGCGGCAACCAGCGCAGCGCCTTCATGCGGCACCTCCCATGCCGATCTGCAAATAGGGCGAAAGATCCAGCAACTGCCGCGCCGTGGCCTGCACGTAAGCCTGCACCGGCGCGGCCGCCAAGACCAGCAGCAGGCCGCCGAGCAGCAGGCCGGCGCAGGCCAGGGTGCGCAGGCGGTCGGCATCGGCATCGGCCACCGGCGCCCCCGAGGTGCGCCAGAACAGGGTGCTGCCGGAACGGCTGAGGGCTATCATCAGGCCCAGCCCGCCGATCAGGATCACCGGCCATATCAGCAACGCCGGATAACCGGTCGGCACCGCACGCAGCAGCATCAGCTTGCCGAGGAAGCCTGAGAGCGGCGGTAGACCGGCCACCGAGATCGCTGCGAAGAAGAACAGCCCACCCAGCAGCAGCGGCTGACGCAGGGTCGGCCCATGCTGCAGTTCGCAGCCCAGCTCGCCGCGCTGGCGGGCGATCAGATCGGCGAGGAGAAACAGCCCACCGGCGATCAGGGTGCTGTGTAGCAGGTAGTAGAGTGCCGCGGCAAAACCTTCGGCACTGCCCAGCGCGATGCCGGCCAGCAGGGTGCCGACCGAGACCACCACCAGATAGGCCAGCTGTATCTGCAGGTTGCGCGCCGCCAAGGCGCCGAACACTCCGGCGGCGAGGGTCATGGCGGCTATCGGCCAGAGCCAGGGCTGCGCCAGATTGGCCAGCGCACCGGCTTCGGTGCCGAAGATCAGGGTGAATATCCGCAGGATGGCATACAAGCCGACCTTGGTCATGATCGCGAACAGCGCCGCCACCGGTGCGCTGGCCGCGGCATAGGCGCGCGGTAGCCAGAAATACAGCGGCAGGACGGCTGCCTTGAGACCGAACACCACCAGCAGCAGATAGCCGGCAGTCGCCAGCAGCGGCGCCTGCTCCGGGTCGGCGGCAGCCACCTGGCGGGCCAGGTCGGCCATATTCAGGGTGCCGGTCAGGCCGTAGAGGGTGCCCACACCGATCAAGAAGAACGACGAGCCGAGCAGGTTGAGCAGCACGTAGTGCATCCCTGAGCGCACCCGTGCCGGACCGTTGCCGTGCAGCAGCAGCGCGTAGGAGGCGATCAGCAGGATCTCGAAGAATACGAACAGATTGAACAGGTCGGCGGTGAGAAAGGCGCCGTTGATGCCTAGCAGCTGGAACTGGAACAGGGCATGGAAGTTCGGCCCGCGCTCGTCGTCGCCGCGCACTGCGTAGAGCACCGCACAACCGGCCAGCAGCGCCGTGACCAGCAGCATCAGCGCGCTCAGCCGGTCGAGCATGAGAATGATGCCGAACGGTGGTCGCCAGTCGCCCAGCGCATAGACGCGCAACTGGTCGTCGCTGGCCAGGACGAGCAGCCACAGGGCCAGCGGCAGCAGTGCCCAGGTGGCGACCAGGGAGAACAGCCGCTTGCGCGCCAAGTCCAGGCTGTGACCGAAGAGCAGCAGGCTACCGGCGAACAGCGGCAGGAGGATCGGCAGGATCAGCGCATGATTCATTGGCCAGGCTCCTCCCCGTCGACGTGATCGCTGCGCAGCTCGCCCAAGCCACGCAGCGCCAACACCACCACGAAGGCGGTCATGGCGAAGCCGATGACAATGGCGGTGAGCACCAGCGCCTGCGGCAGGGGGTCGATGTACTCGGCGCTCCTGCCGAGCACCGGAGCCATGCCGGTGCCAAGCCGGCCCATGGCGAAAAGAAACAGGTTCACCGCATAGGAAATCAGGGTCAGCCCCAGCACCACCGGAAAGATCCGCGCCCGCAGTAGCAGGTACACGCCGCTGGCGGTCAGCACACCGAGGGCGATGGCAAACAGTGCCTCCATATCAGAGTACCTCCTTGCTCGACTCGTCCTGACTGACGTGGCCGATGTTGGAAAGAATCAGCAGGGTCGCACCGACCACCACCAGATAAACCCCCAGATCGAACAGCATCGCCGTGGCCAGTTCGAACTCGCCGACCAGGGGCAGCGAGAAATGGCCGAACGCCGTGGTCAGATAGGGGCGACCGAAGAGCCAGCTGCCGAGTCCGGTGAGCCCGGCGATCAGCACCCCGGCGCCGGCCACGGCGTGATAGCTGAGTGGCAGGCGGGCCTGGGTCCAGGTCACACCGTGGGAGATGTACTGCAGGATCAGCGCCACCGCGGTGATGAGGCCGGCGATGAAGCCGCCGCCCGGCAGGTTGTGGCCGCGCAGGAAGATGAATGCCGAGACCAGCAGCGCCATGGGCAGCAGCGCGCGCGACAGGTTGTCGAGGATTATCGGGTGGCTGTCGGTGGACCAGGGCCGGCCATTGTGGTCGAGCGCCGGATGGGGCAGGTGCAGGCCGTGCAGCAGCGCGTAGATGCCCACCGCGGCGATCGCCAGCACGCTGATCTCGCCCAGGGTATCGAAGCCGCGGAAGTCCACCAGGATCACGTTGACCACGTTGCTGCCGCCACCGCCGGACAAGCTGTTCTCCAGGAAGAAGGTGGCGATGCTCTCATACGGACGGGTCATCACCCCGTAGGCCAGCAGCCCCACCAGTACGCCGCTGGCGCCGGCCAGCAGCAGATCGCGGACCAGGCGCAGGCTGCCGGTCTCGGCCGGGCTGCGGTCGGGCAGGAAGAAGAGGATCAGCAGCAGCAGGACGATGGTCACCACCTCCACCGACAGCTGGGTCAACGCCAGGTCGGGTGCCGAGTAGCGGGCGAAGGCCAGGGCCACCATCAGGCCGCTGACGCCGACGATTATCAGGGCGACCAGGCTGCTGCGATGGAAGACCGCGGTGAGCAGCGCCGAGGCGGCGAGGATCAGCATCCCCAGCACGGTGATGCCGTCCAGCGGGGTCAGCGGCAACGGACCGCGCAGATTGGCCAGCGGTGCCAGGGCAGAGATCGCCAACAGCAGGGTACTACCCAGCATTAGCATCAGATAGCGCTGCAGCGAGCCGTTTTCCAGCTGTGCGGTAAGATCGCTGGAGAAATCCACCAGAACGGCGATTCCCCGGCGGAAGATCACCTGCGAATCCAGCTCCGGCAGCCCCTCGTACCAGCGGAACAGCGATTGCCGATAGACGTAGACCAGAACGCCGCCGAGCATGGCCATCGCACTCATCGCCAGGGGCATGTTGAAGCCGTGCCAGATCGCCAGACTGTAGGTCGGCAGCTCTCCGCCGAGGCTGGCCGAGGCCGCGGCGGCCAATAACGGCGCCACGGTCCAGCCCGGCAGGATGCCCACCAGCAGGCAGAGAAACACCAGCACCTCGACCGGAATTTTCATGTAGCGCGGAGGCTCATGGGGTGTGGTCTTGGGCAGGTCGATGGGCTCGCCGTTGAAGAACACGTCGTGGATAAAACGCAGCGAATAGGCCACCGAAAACACCGCGGCAAGAGTGGCGACCACCGGCAGCAGCCAGTGGAAGCTGCCCAGCAGGTTCTGCACAAGGGTTTCGCTGAAGAACATTTCCTTGCTCAGGAATCCGTTGAGCAGGGGTACGCCGGCCATGGCCGCACTGGCCACCATGGCCAGCGCGGCGGTGTGCGGCATGTATTTCCACATGCCGTTGACGCGCCGCATGTCGCGGCTGCCGGTCTCGTGGTCGATAATCCCCGCGGCCATGAACAGCGAGGCCTTGAAGATGGCGTGGTTGATGATGTGAAACACTGCCGCCACGGTCGCCAGGTCCGAACCGAGACCGAACAGCAGGGTGATCAGCCCCAAATGGCTGATGGTCGAATAGGCCAGCAGGCCCTTGAGGTCATGCTGGAACAGGGCCATTACCGCGCCCAGCAGAAGGGTCGCCAGGCCGCTCAGACTGACCAGGTAGAACCACCAGTCGCTGCCGGAGAGGGCCGGATACAGGCGGGCCAGGAGGAATACCCCGGCCTTGACCATAGTCGCCGAATGCAGATAGGCCGATACTGGAGTCGGCGCCGCCATCGCCTGGGGCAGCCAGAAATGGAAGGGGAACTGGGCCGACTTGGTGAACACGCCGAGCAGTACCAGAATCAGCGCCAGCGGATAGAGGTCGTGGGCGCGGATCGTGTCGCCAGCGGCGAGCACCTCGCTCAACTCGAAGCTGCCAGTGATGTGGCCGACCAGCAGCACCCCGGCGAGCAGCGCCAGACCGCCCCCGCCGGTCACAGTCAGGGCCATGCGCGCACCGCGGCGGGCATCCGAGCGATGGTGCCAGAAGCTGATCAGGAGGAACGAGGAGAGGCTGGTCAGCTCCCAGAACATCAGCATCAGCAGCAGGTTTTCCGACAGTACCAGGCCCAGCATGGCGCCCATGAACAGCAGCAGGAAGGCGAAGAAGCGCCCCATTGGCTCGTGCTTGGCCAAATAATAGCGGGCATAGAGGATGACCAGGATGCCGATGCCGAGGATCAGCAGGGCGAAGAGAAAACCGAGGCCGTCCAGGCGCAGGCTGAGGTTCAAACCCAGCCCGGGCAACCAGGCGAAGCCGGTCTTGAGGATCTCCCCCGCGAACACATCCGGTCCTTGGGAGAACAGCAGGATCAACCCCAGTAGCGGCGGCAGTGCAGCCGCCCCTGCACACAGCGAACGCCCGTGGCGACCTGCCAGCAAAGGCAGACAGGCCCCGAGAAATGGCAAAGCAATAATCAACGCAAGCGTCATCGGCAAACCCCTTTCATGCTCCCGGCTTGCAACCGGACCCTTGGCGCCATGGGCTCCTGCATGGCGGAACCAAGTTCCAGCCATGAGCAGATCTTCCCAATATCCAGACCTAAACGAAACCGATCGCACCGATTATCCATATCTATCGGTGAAACAACATGGATTGAATTATTTTGTAAAAGGTGGTTTGACGTGCCCGCTCTGGGCATGAGTCAAGCCCAGCCGCCGGCAGGCAAGGCACAGGAGAGGGCAGCCAGGGCAATCCCATGACGCTGAACAGGCTGATGGCCATGGGCGAATAGTATTATGCCGAAGCTCCCGCGAGCGAATTCATTCGCAATTTTGCCCACTCAATCGCGAATGAATTCGCCGGCACTCTTGATGCGATTGTCCTGGGGCAGCGAGAAACCGGCGCACCGTCAGGCATGCAACGAGAGGAGCCCGCCCCGGTTACCCGGTAAGGGCAATGTCAGTGGGCGACGCGGCTGGTACCGTTGACGGTCAGGATGCGCACCCGCTCGCCGACCCTGAAGACCTGGTTCGGCTGCACTTCCTGCACATAGGCACGCATGCTGCCGTCGTCCTCGCGCACGGTGATCTCCACACCCTGGGTGCGGGTGATGCCCTCCTCCGCCGCGGCACCGAGCATGCCGCCGGCCACTGCGCCGATCACCGCCGCCACGGCACTGCCACGGCCCTCGCCCACGCCGCTGCCGGCCACGCCGCCGACGATGGTGCCGGCGCCGGCGCCGATCGGCGTCTTGGTGCCCTCGATGCGCACTGGGCGCAGCGACACAATACTGCCCATGCGCACGGTCTGGACGGTACGCGCCTCCCCTCTCGAATAGGCCTCACCAGTCAGGCTGGAGGCACAGCCGCCCAACGCCAGCGTCACGGCAGTGAAAGAGGCGATCAACAGAACGGGCTTGTGCATTGCATTTACTCCGGATGAGTCATGTTAATTATTTAACTCCCCCCTCCCCCTGTTGTCACGGCGCTTTCATGCCGACAACCCAGCGATGACCGCCAGATGTCCAGCCAGCATGGCCCTCACTTTCCGCCGGTGGCCGGATCGGCTAGGGTGGCGGCGGAGGATCATCATGGACTACTTCATCATCTTCATCACCACCGCGACCGGGCTGTATTTCCACTGGTGGCTGTATGTGCGCGTCAAGTGCTGGATGGACCGCGACCTGGCCCTGTCCCTCGCAGGGCAGGACGCAGCCAGGCGCACCTATATGCTGGAGCGCCTCGCCGAGGCCAGGACCAAGGGAATCAGGCGCCGCGATCTGGCGCAGTGGTTGGAACGGGCGGCGGCGGAATATCTCGCGCCTTGAGTGTGCGGGTCTACCCGCAAGAGGCAACGAGAGGCTCGAGCGAAATGCCGCAGGCCCGGGGCGACCTAAGGAGCCAGGCGCTCGCGAACCCAGTCCCCCTTTTCCAGGCGGTAGTTGAGCCGGTCGTGCAGACGACTGGCACGTCCCTGCCAGAACTCGATGCGTTCGGGCAGCAGGCGATAGCCGCCCCAATGACCGGGACAATGCGGCGCCTGATCGAGGAAGCGTTTTTCGGTCAGCGCCAGCAGCTCTTCCAGCTCGGCACGGTCGCGAATCACCTGGCTCTGTGGCGAAGCCCAGGCACCCAGGCGGCTGCCCAGCGGACGCACCTGGAAATAGGCGTCGGACTCCTGCGGCGTCACCCGCTCCACCTGTCCCTCGATGCGCACCTGACGCTCCAGGGTGGGCCAGAAGAAGGTCATGGCGGCGAACGGCCGTGCCCTCATCTGCTGCCCCTTGGCGCTGTCGTAGTTGCTGAAGAAGGTGAAGCCACGCTCATCCAGTCCCTTCAGCAACAGGACCCGGCAATGCGGGCGCCCGCTGCTGTCCACGGTGGCCAGACTCATGGCATTGGGCTCGACCGGCAGTTGCTCGGTTCTCATCGCCTCGGCGAACCACTGGTGGAACAGGGAAAAGGGTTCGAGCGGGGCATTCGCCTCGCAAAGGCCGGCACGGGTGTAGTCGCGGCGCATGTCGGCCAGAGTCTGGGGCATGGCAGGTTCCTTTGATGGATTGAGCTCGACCAAAGTTTAACCAGACCACCATCACTTCGCTTGATCTGAGGCAACCACCCGCGCCCCTGGCGCACCGTACTGGGCCAGCACGGCGGACAGACTGCCGCGGGCGGTCAGAAATATCTCCACGCGGCGATTAAGGGAACGCCCGTCCTTGCTGGCATTGCTGGAACGCGGAACATCGGCGCCCATTCCCTTGTACATCAATCGGTCATGGTGGAGGCCGCTCAGGCGAAAGATCGACGCCATCGACTGCGCCCGCTCCTGGCTCAGCGTGCGGGTCAGCGCGGCCGAGCCACTGCTGTCACCATGCCCCAGCAGCAGCACGGCCACCTCGCGGTCCTTTGCCACCAGCTTGGCTACCCGGCTGAGCGGTCCCAGGGTCGCCACCAGCAGCATGCTCGGCCGATCCGGGTTGAAGGAGCTGTCCACCGGAGCAGTCACGACCAGCAGATCGCCGCGGCGCTCCACCTCGAACTGGCTGCCCTTGACGGCCTCGCGCACGCTCGCCTCGTGATCCGCAGTCCAGGCCCGGCTCGCCTTGGACTCGACCGCCGGCGAACCAGAGGCGACGGAACGCCCCGGCTTGCCGGAAGAGCTGCAGGCAGCGATGGCCAGGCAGAGGATCAGGGTGCTGCTTTTAATGAAGAGTTTCATCGACAGGTCCCGTCGTTGAGAAAATGCTATGGGATGATGAGGCATGACGGCGGCAAGCCTCAGGGTTCGAGTTTGAGTCTGGCTGCAACCTCACTGCAGGCAAGGCATTGCAGTGACAGGCGGACGAGCGGTGTCAGCCTAGACATTCTCCCGCCAGGCGAGCCAGCTTCTGCGCCCTCGGGTCCATCAGTACATAAGGTCCCAGGCTGTTGGTGACGAAGCCGAAGGCCAGCTCGCGTTCGGGGTCGGCGAAACCGCAGGAGCCGCCCGCCCCCGGATGACCGAAGGCCTTGGGGCCAAGACCGAAGGTGGCATTGGCCAGCGCAGGCTGGTCGAGCATGCAGCCAAGGCCGAAGCGGGTCCGGGTGAGCAGGGTGCGGTCTTCGCCGCAGCTGTGCTCGCAAGTCATTTCGTTGAGCAGCTCGGCCGGCAGCAGACGGCCGTCGAGCAGCCCGGTATAGAAGCCCGCCAGGGAGCGCGCGTTTCCATGGCCATTCGCCGCCGGCTGATGCATGCGCCGCCACTCAGGCTTGTTGCTACTGTTCAGGATCGACGGAGGGTTGGTGAAGGCGCGAGTAGCCAGGGCCTCCGGCTCGCTCAGGGTAACCTTGAGCAGGCGCTGGGCGGCGGCATCGCCCAGATTGCCCTTGCTCCGCCCGATATGGGCGACCCGGTGGAATTCGGCGTCGTCCAGACCGACATGGAAATCCAGACCGAGCGGTCGGGCGATGCGCGCCGCAATCGAATCGCCGGGCTCGCGGCCGTCGGCACGCCGCAGCAGCTCGCCGACCAGCCAGCCAAAGGTGATTGGCGCATAGCCATGTTCTTTGTCGTGCAGCTCCCACCAGGGTGCCTCGGCGGCCAGCACTCCGATCATGGTTTGCCAGTCATAGAGCGCTTCCGCCGCCAGCGGCGCGCGGATCGCCGGCAACCCCGCCTGGTGGCAGAGCAGCTGGCGCAGGGTGATGCGCGTCTTGCCGGCAGCAGCGAATTCAGGCCACAACCGGGCTACTGGAGCATCGAGGTCCAGCTTGCCCTCCTCCACCAGTTGCAGGGCGGCGACCGTGGCGAAGGGTTTAGTGCAGGAAAACAGGTTGGCGATGGTGTCGCTCTGCCAGGCCTCGCTGCCATCCCGGCCGGCGACCCCTGCCCAGAGATCCACCACGGTTTCCCCGCCGACCTGGATGCAAATTGCCGCACCACGGGTATGGACATCCTCGAACAGCGCGGCGAACGCGCCCTTCAACGCCTCAAACTTGAGGTCAAAATAGCCTTGAACCTGCACTTTGTCTCTCCTGGCAACACTACTGTTCGTCATTCTTCCAGCCGTAGCGGGGTTTTGTGAACTCCTGCACGAAACCTTTGTCGAGGCGCAGTCACTGCACCTTGACCGGCATCTCGGACGGAGCGCCGCCTTCCGCCGCCGGCTTCCCGGCGGCAGTCGCGGCGGCCGACTCGAGGGTTTTCCCCACCTGCAGGTTAGCCTTGCGCACTGCCTCGACGAAGCCGGCGAACGGCCGGTCGGTGACGCCGACCAGACCAATGTGGCCGTTTTCGCCGTCCAGCAGACGTCCGGTCACCGGCTGGTCGAGGTACTGGAACCAGTGCACGCCGACGATCGACGGCTCGGCCAGGGCCCGCTCGAGGAAGTGGACATAGGCCGGCCCCCGCTCCTCCTCCTTGTACACCTCGGCCACGCCGCCCCAGAATGGACCGCGATCCCGCGAGCCGAAATGGAACTCGCTGACCAGCACCGGCTTGTCCAGCACGCGCAGGGCCTCGAAGTCATGGCCATGCTGAGGCTCCCGGGTATAGAAGTTGAAGCTCAGCACGTCGCAATACTTGGCACAGGCGGTGACCGCCTCGGGGGTGGAGATGGCGAAGCGGCCACCGAGCAGCAGATGATCGGGGGCATGCCATTTCAACGACTCGGCGATGGTCTTGAAATAGGTGTCCGCGAAGAGCTGCTGGAAACGCTGCAGATCCTCCTCGATGGCCGGATGCTCGGGACTCGGCAGAGGCGCCTCGAAACCCGGGTCCTCCATCAGCTCCCAGGCCGGCAGCTCGATGCCCCAGGCGACGGAGAGGCCCTGCTGGTTGCGGTAGCGGTCGCGCAGCAGCTTGAGGAAGGCACGCTTGGCCGGCACGTCGGTGGTCTGCCGCAGGGTGCCGTAGGCCAGGGCGTAGCGGGCCTTCGGAGCTGTGCCCGGCGCGGCCCAGCTGAGCTCGTTGTCGGCGAAATAGCCGACTACCCAAGGATTGTTCCGGTGATCCCGCGTGGCGATGGCGATGGCGCGCTCGGCGGCCATGGCGAAACGCGGGTCGAAGGGATCGGGCATGCCGCCCCACCAGTCGTGGCCGGTGGAGATGGTGGCGTAGTCGCCACGGATCAGCAGCGGAATCGTGTAGGGCACCCGGCGCATCGTCCCCAGGACGAGATCGCTCCAGTTGCCGAGGGTATTGAAGCCCCAGGCCTGCAGCCGGTCCAGGGTGTGCTCGCGCCAGCGCTGGGCGTCGAAGAACTGGGCGACGCACGGCGGCGCGGCGGCTGGCTGCCCGGCGACCGGCGCGACGGACGGTGCAGCCTCATGGGCAGCCGCCGGAGCGGCCGGAGCCTCCTTGGAGGGGGCTGCCGGCGCTGCCCCCTCCGGCTCGGCAAGCACAGGTTCGACAGTGGCTGGCGTCTCGACCGGCGCGCAGGTCTGGCCGTAGGTCCGATAGAGACTCGCCCGATAGAAGTCGTACCAGCGCCCGTGGGCAAACTTCCGCCCGCCGTTGGCACCGATGGTCTGGCGGCTGTCGCCGGCACCATAGAAGGCAGCCAGCGGGTTGTCCTTGCCGGGCAGCTCGAGGAACATCTCCTCGCGCCCCTCGACGTAGGTGCGGCTGTTGCCGGAGGAAACGGTGTTCACGCCGAGGGAAAAGAAGGGGTGACCTTCCGGCGTCACCAGGTACCAGCGCCCCTCGTGCTTGGCCACGCGGAAGAAGCCCGTGGCTTCCAGCTGCGGGCCCTTCAGCCAGCCGCCGAAGCGATCCAGCAGGGACCGTTCGGCCAGCCAGCGGCCGAGTTGCGCCCTCTCCTGTTCGGCCTCCGCCTTCAGCTGCTTGTCGCTGGCGACTTTCTCTGGCCAGTCACCTCGACTGTACTGCCCGTAGGCATCGACGATGCCGCGGTAGACTGCCGGCTCGAGATCCTCGCGCACGCCGAAGCGGCCGAGCAGGATGCTCTGCTGCACATCTGGCCTCTCCAGGGAGAGGATCACCGCCTGGACCTGATGGGGATCGATCTCGCCCTCCAGGGTGGTCGCCACGAGCAGGCGCTGATTTTCATGGATCCAGGGCATCGGCGGTGCGGCACGCATGCCCTGCGCCCTGGGCGAGCTGGTGTGCAGTGGCAGTACCAGGGTCTGTGCCGGACCGGCCGGCAGCGCGACGAGCGCCTTCAGAAGCTTGCCATTGGCGCTCTCGATGCTCACCTGCAGGGTCAACGCCCAGTCCATGGCGTTCTGGATGCGCAGGCTGACCGCCCCGGCAGTGGACCAATCCCAGGTGCCCTGCTGTGGCGTCAGGCGCAGGCTCGGCCCCTCCTGGGGATTGAAGGTAACCCGCCGAAGCACCTCCCCTCCCGCCGTGCTCTCCGCGGTCAGCTCGGGCAGGAAGGCACCCTCACCCTTGACCTGCACCACATCGGTGGGGCGCACAAAGCTGAACAGCACCTGCTCGCCGGCCGCCTGTGCAGATATGGGCACCAGATAGCAGGCGAACAGCAGGGAAACCAGGGGACGGATCATCAAGCTCGCTCTCCAGAGGGACGGGAGGTGGACAACAGGAGTAGGCATGATGACAGCCGCCCCAGCGGCAGTGAAGCAGGCGCAGCGGCTTTGACCTAGTGGCCTGTGCGGTTGATTGGTTAACTCAAGTTCGGGGATGACCGGGGTTTTGAGACAAGGCGCCGCGACGAGTCATAGCCGGGCTATGGCGAGGAGCGGCAACGCTGCATCGGAGCCTCGGGCGCCGAAATTGACTAATTGAATCAACCAAACAGGCCACTAGGGCCTATTCCATCACACTCCGGTCCCCAGCGGCGCGCGGATGCGCGTCCGGGGCGGATTTTCCGGTGCCGCTGGCTATGAGGAAGATGCGCGCCGTCTGCCTAGCCGATCTCCCGGCGAAACGGTGGCAGCGCATCGAGGATCGCCTTGCCGTAGCGCTGGGTCACCACGCGGCGGTCCAGCAAGCTGATGGTGCCGCGGTCCTCCTCGGTGCGCAACAGGCGGCCGCAAGCCTGGACCAGGCGCAGCGAGGCGTCGGGCACGGCGATTTCCATGAACGGATTGCCGCCGCGGGCTTCGATCCACTCGGCCAGCGCCGCCTCCACCGGATCGTCGGGCACGGCGAAGGGGATCTTGGCGATCACCACGTGCTCGCAGTAGGCCCCGGGCAGGTCGACGCCCTCGGCGAAGCTCGCCAGGCCGAACAGCACACTGGATTCGCCCTCATCGACCCGCGCCTTGTGCCGGTTCAGGGTTTCCTGCTTGGACAGGTTGCCCTGGATCAGCACGCACCTGCGCCAGTCCCGCTCGAGGCCGTCGAAGACGTCCTGCATCTGCCGGCGCGAGGAGAACAACACCAGGGCCCCGCGCGCGCCTTCCACCAGGCACGGCAGCTCGCGGACGATGGCGGCAGTGTGCGCGGCGGCGTCGCGCGGGTCGGCCTTGAGGTCAGGCACCCGCAACAGGCCCGCCTCGGCATGGGCGAAGGGACTGGGCACCACCGCGGTGACGGCGCTTTTCGGCAGCCCGGCGCGCATACGGAAGCGCTCGAAGCTGTTCAGCGCGGTCAGGGTAGCGGAGGTCACCAGGGCGCCATGGGCGACGTTCCACAGGTTGCGACGCAAGGTTTCAGCGGCGAGGATCGGGCTGGCGTCGACCTCGATGTCGTGCAGGGCACCGCTCTCGGTCAGGGTCAGCCAGCGCGCCATCGGCGGACTGTCCTCGGGGTCCTCCGCGGTGAAGGCGGTCCACAGCTGCCAGTTGGCCTCGGCCCGCGCCAGCAGGCTGCCGAACAGCGGGTACCACTCCTCCGCCTGGTGGCTGGCCAGGCCCGTGCCGGGCTCGCCGTCCATGGCCTCCTTGAGCAGTTCGGTGAGCCGGGTGAAGAGCTCCACCAACCTGGAAAAGCCCCTCTTCAACTCTAGGCCCAGCTCGCGCAAGTGCTCCGGCACCCCCCCGCCGACGAAGCGGTGGCGCGGTCTCTCGCGGCCGTCCATGTCCTCGCCGGCGCGAAAGTCGGCCAGTTGCTCGCAGGCGGCGAACATGAACTGCTGCTGGGTGCGCAGTTCGCGGGCCAGCTCCGGCACGCCCTCGATCAGCCGCCCCAGCTCGCCGGGCAGCGGATGCTGGGCAAGCAGCCGGGTCAGGTTCTTCTCCACCTGCCCCAGCCAGTCGGCGGTCGAGCGCAGGCGGGTAAAGTGGGCGAAGTGGCCGATGGCCTTGTCCGGCAAGTGGTGGCCCTCGTCGAACACGTAGAGAGTTTCGCGCGGATCGGGCAGTACGGCACCGCCGCCCAGCGCGAGGTCGGCGAGCACCATGTCGTGGTTGGTGACGATCACGTCGACCTTGGTCATGCCTTCGCGCGCTTTGTAGAAGGCGCACTGCTGGAAGTTCGGGCAGTGCCGGCCGGTGCACTGGCTGTGATCGGTGGTCAGCCGCGACCAGGTGTCGTCCTCGATGGCCCGCGGCCAGGCGTCGCGGTCGCCGTCCCAGCGGTTGCCGGCGAGCTTCTCGATCATCTGGGTGAACAGCTTCTGGCTGGCCTCGTCGACGTCGATGCGAAAGCCCTCCTCCTCGAACAGCTGAGCAGTGGCGCTCTGCGCCTGGCCCTCCTGCAGCAGCAGGTCGAGTCTGGACAGACACAGATAGCGCCCACGCCCCTTGGCCAGGGCGAAGCTGAAGCTCAGGCCGCTGTTGCGCATCAGGTCGGGCAGGTCCTTGTTGACGATCTGCTCCTGCAGGGCGACAGTCGCGGTGGCGATCACCAGGCGCTTGCCGGCAGCCTTGGCCGCGGGAATCGCCGCCAGGCTGTAGGCCACGGTCTTGCCGGTGCCGGTTCCGGCCTCCACCGCGACCACCGCCGGCTCCCCCTGGCGCCGGCCTTCGTCGTCGGTAGCAATGGTCCCCAGGACCCTGGCCACCTCGGCGATCATCAAACGCTGGCCGTAGCGCGATTTAAGTCCCTTGGCTTCGAGAAAGCGGGAGTAGGCACCCTGGATCTGTAATTTGAGTTCGGCGCTGAGCATTCCGCTTCCCGAATTGAAACTGGACAAATTTTCAGTATGTAAATGGGCGGCTATGATAGCGCGCGTTGCGCGGACCATCACCGGAGATTGCCGAATGACACCCTATTCCCTCGCCTACACCCTGCATGTGCTGCCCGCCCTGATCTGGGTCGGCGGCATGTTCTTCGCCTGGATGATCCTGCGTCCCGCCACCATCAGCGAGTTGGATGCGCCGGCCCGGCTGAAGCTCTGGCCGGAGGTGTTCCGCCGCTTCTTCCAGTGGGTCTGGGCTGCGGTGGTGCTGCTGCCGATCAGCGGCGTCGGCTTGCTGCACCTGCGCTTCGCCAGCCTCAAAATGGCGCCCGCATACGTACACATCATGATGGGCCTGTACCTGGTGATGCTCGCCCTCTTCCTGCGCGTGCAATTGCTACAACTGCCGCAGTTGCGCAGGGCCGTGGAGGTTCGCGACTGGCCGGCTGGCGGCACGGCGCTGGGACGGATCCGCCGGCTGGTGGGATTCAACCTGCTGATCGGTCTGTCGCTGGTCACCATTGCCGCCGCCCGGCCGACGTTCTGAAACTCCCCCAGCCACCAGAGTCAAGCCTGGCTATCCTTCCGCGGAGTACACAGATGGAGGATGCCAAACAGCAGTATCTGCAGGCGGCTCTTCCAGCACGGCGGGTCGGCCTTGAGGGCGCGCTCGAACAGCACCAGCGCGAGTAGGTGAGCCAATAGGAGCAGCCCGCCACAGACCGGCAGCAGCAGATCGAAGGGCTTGTTCAACGGTTGCAGAAGAGCGCCGGCAAGCGCCAGCCACAGCGTCAAGATCACTGCCTTTACCAGGGTCAACAACAATTTCATCACGCTCCCGTCATGCGATCTTTGTCCAGGCGGAACATCCGTCAGGCGTCGCTGCCAGCACGGAACTTTTATGCTTTCGCTCCCGAAAGTCAGCTGCACTCCCGATCGAGGATCTTCGATGACTGACAGCTTTTCCTCCCGCACGCCGCAGCAGGCCCTCGCCGCCCTGCTCGATCGCTACGCCCCGGACCGGCTGCTGCTGGTCGGTGCCAGCGATCTGCCCGCCCTCGAGGCCTTCCGCAGTACGCATCCCAAGGCCCAGGTAACTCACTGCGCAGCCGGCCCGCTGCCGGCCGAAGTCGCCACCCAACGTTACGAGCTGGCCGTGGTGGTCGACTGTCTGGAACACCTGCCCCGGCGCACCGGCCTGGAGCTGCTCGGCGGCATTCGCAACCTGAACGCCAACCGCCTTGCCGTATTGGTCGACCTGGCAGCATGCGGCTGGCAGGATACCGATTTCTTTGCCCTGGCGCTGCAGGCCAGCGAGCGCTTCCGACGCGACGACCAGATCCTTACGCTATTCACCTACGATCTCTACGACTACAAGCAGGTACCGGACTGGCTGAATGCCAAGTTCTGGGCCAACCCGGAAAACTTTGGCAAGTACTGGTGGTGAACGGATGACCAGCAATCCCATGCAAGCCCGGAGCCCGAGCTGCCCCTGCGGCAGCGGCAGCCGGCTCGATGAATGCTGCGGCCGCCATCTGGCCGGCGTCCCCGCCCCCAGCGCCGAAAGCCTGATGCGCTCGCGCTACAGCGCCTATGCGCTGGGCGATCTCGACTATCTGCTGCAGACCACCCTGGCGGCCCAGCAGGCTGGCCTGGACCGCGAGGCAATCCGCACCTGGAGCCTGCAGAGCACCTGGCTCGGACTGAAGGTGGAAAGGGTAGAATTGCCTGCTGGTCAGCCGAAGCATGCCTTCGTCACCTTCAGCGCGCGCTGGCACGATGCCTCGGGCGAACACGCCCATCGCGAACGCTCCGCCTTCGTGCAGCATGATGGCCGTTGGTACTTCATCGACCCGACCGTCCCGCTGCACGGGGGGCGCAACGATCCCTGCCCCTGTGGTAGCGGACTAAAATTCAAGAAGTGCTGCGCCAATGCCTTGCGTCAAACATCAAGAGGGTTGGACGGGTAGCCTCTTTTCGAGAGGTTCCGAGCCTCTGCCGGGCTCATGCAGCGGCAGCAGCCCTGATATCTGAGAATAATTCTTAATAATTGGAGTACACTCGTCACCCCCCCCAACCCCCCCCCAGAAATCGGGTGTATACGGTGACGATTCAAAGAAGAGCTGCGTGCTCCCTGTCTGACCGGGGTACAGACGCCCCCGAATCAGGGCGTCTCCAGGCGAAGATGGGAGATATCGGGCAGCGGGCCAGCCGGCCGTGCCGGAGCCTGTCCCATGTCGCTGCCGACCGGCGCCAGGCTCAGGCCACTCAGATTCAGGCGCGGCGGCACCGATTCGGGTCTGGGCTCCTGCAAATCGGCACCCGCCGGAGCTACCCCGAAATCCGGTGCCTCCACCGCAGTAAAGGCCGCCATGTAGGCATCCCGTGGCGCCACTACAAGGAGAGGCTTGCGGGCAGGTTCGGGCCGATCGGCAGGAAAGCCGGTTTCTTGCCTTGGAGCAAGCTGCACCGCCTCCTCCATCGGCAGAATGTCCACCCGGGCACCAGCCCGCTCCAGAGTGGCCCGGTACTTCTCAGCCTCGGCGGCATCCAGATTGCTCTTGAGGGGCACACGCCGGCCGGAAAACAGGGTGGCGATGCGTGCGGCATCCGCGCGGAACAGCCTGGTCAGATTGGCCTGCACCTGCTCCAGAGAGGTTCCGTGCACCAGCTGGCCGGAAAAAACGATCTGATAGCGGCTCATGGTCATACTCATGTCCCAATCTTCGGGCAGTATGGCGCAGTTTTTTTTCGGCCAACAAGCGCGGGAACTAGGCAAAAGGAACGTCTGCAAGGCAGATCATCCAGCCCCCCGCCCGGCCCGGCAAAGGTTGCAGCCAGATAGCTGCTTGTTACACTGAGGCCCCCTTTGGAGTTCAGCATGTTTTTCCAGGCACAAACCACAAGAATTCTAGGCCTGTTGGGGTTGCTCGGTCTGCTCTCCGGTCTTGCTGGCTGCTCCACTTGGGTGACCGGCGCCTTCAAGGATCCCGATGTCCAGCTGGTCAAGATCGATGTCGTCAAGGCTCGCCTGCTGGAGCAGCAGTTCGTCCTGCGCTTTCGCATCGACAACCCCAACTGGGCGAGCCTGCCGATCCGCGGCCTGGACTATGAGGTGTTCCTGAACGACATCCGCCTGGCCAAGGGGGAGTCGCACAAGTGGTTCACCGTGCCCGCCCGCGGTCGCGAAGAATTCGACGTCCTGGTCACGACCAACCTTTGGCGACACATGAAGCGCATCGTCAAGCTGCTGGAAGAGCCCGAGCGGCCGATCCAGTACCAGTTGCAGGGCAAAGCCAAGACGGGGCTGCTGTTCGGACGCCGGGTCCTGGTTTCCCGCTATGGCGAGATAACCCCTGGCGACTACATCCGGGACTGACCGCCCATGAGTCCGTTGATCGTTGGCCTGCTGCTGGCCGCCCTGCTGATAGTGCTTGCCCTGAGTGGCGTGGCCTTCGTCCTCTGGCGGCGGGTATGGCTCCGCCAGAAAGCCCGCAAAGCGGCCGAAGCAGAACGCCATGCACAGTTCGCCGAGCATCTGCGCATCCTCGCCGGCAGCCTGCTCGACGGCCAGCTACCACTGGTCGAAGGCGCCATTCGCATCAAGGCCCTGCTCGAGCACTACGACCCGCAGCTGAACCAGAGCGAACGCTGCCGGGTTTTCCGCGAGCTCTGCGAGGTTACCGCCCACATTCCCACACATGCGGCCTGGAAATCCTTGAGCAGAACAGAGCGGAGGCATTACGAAGCGCTGTTCACCAGCCTCGAACTGCAGCACAAGGCTGCCGCCCGCAGCACGGCGCGCTGGCTGCTGGAGGAAGGGCTGGCAGCGCGTCGATGAAAAAGGCGCGACCAGCTTGCAAGCCGCAGACCGGCTCCCTACCTTAGGCGCCCATCCCGTACACCCGGGGCCGCCATCTCCCCACCTCTCCGCTACCCTGTGCTTGAAGGAGCCAGCCGCATGCGATCGCGCCTGTTTCGTCACCTGGCCCGCCTGAGCCTCGGCGCCGGACTCGCGTCTCTGCTTGCGCTCGCCGGCTGCCAACCGATGCTCGACAAGCGCTATGCGGACAGCCTGCCACCCGCACAGGGTGTCCTGCACATCCAGGGGCTGGCGGACAGCGCGGTGGTGCGGCGCAACACCCTCAGCATGCCGCTGATCGAAACCCGCAACGAGCATGACGCCCTGTTCGCCCTCGGCTATGTACATGCCAGCGATCGCCTCAGTCAGATGCTCGGCCTGCGCCTGATGGCCGAAGGACGGCTGGCCGAAATGCTTGGTCCAGGCGTCCTCGATATCGACCGCTTCATGCGCGCGATGAACCTGCGGCACCACGCCGAAACGCTCTATCGGAACGCCTCGCCGCAACTGAAGAAAGACTTCGAGGTCTATGCTCGGGGGATCAACGCCTTCCTGTTCCGCCACCGCGAGCGGCTGCCCATGGACCTGGCCGAGTCCGGCTACCAGCCGCCGTACTGGAGCTCCGAGGACTCGGTGCTGCTGTTCTGCCTGCTGAATTTCGGCCTGTCGACCAACCTGCAGGAGGAGATCGCCGCCCTGCAGCTGGCGCAGAAGATCGGTGTGGAGCGACTGGCTTGGCTGACGCCGATCTACCCCGACGAGCCCCTGCCGATCGAGGAAGCGGACAAGCTCAAGGGCCTTGATCTCGACGGGCAGATCCCCGGCCTCGCCGCGCTGGACCAGGCTGCCGGACAGGTCGCCGCATTGAACATGCTGGGCGTCGCCGCCTCCAACAACTGGGCCATCGCGCCGCGTAGCAGCCGGCTCGGCAAGAGCCTGCTGGCCAACGACACCCACCTGCCGCTGGCCCTGCCCTCGCTGTGGAGCTTCGTGCATATCCGCACGCCGCAACGCCAGACCGCCGGGGTCTCCGTCGCCGGAATCCCGGCGGTGATCATTGGCTTCAACGGCAAGCTGGCCTGGGGTATGACCATGGTCATGGCCGACACCCAGGACCTGTTCCTCGAGCGGATCAGGAGCGAGGGCGGGCGCGTCCACTACCTCGCCGACGGCAAGTGGCTGCCGGCCCGCGAGCGTCAAGAGACCTTCCTCGTCAAGGGCGCACAACCGGTCCGCGAAACCCTCTACGAAACCCGCCACGGTCCGCTGCTGAACAGTGTACTCGGCGAGCGCAAGCATCCGCTGCAGCCGTTGTCGGTGACCAGCGGCTATGGCCTGGCACTACAGACTCTGCCGTTCGACGACGACCGGAGCCTGGACGCCTTCATCCAGCTGTCCCGCGCCCGCTCGGTGGATGAAGCCTTCACGGCGACCGGCGAGCTGCGCGCCATGGCAGTGAACCTGGTGTTTGCCGACGCCGAGCACATCGGCTGGCAGGTGACCGGACGCTATCCCAATCGCCGCGCTGGTCTTGGCCTGCTGCCCTCCCCCGGCTGGGACGGCGCCTACGACTGGGACGGCTTTGCCGACCCCATGCTTCATCCCTATGATCAGGACCCGGCGAATGGCTGGCTGGGCACCGCCAACCAGCGCACGGTGCCGCGCGGCTATGGCATGCAGCTGTCCAGCACCTGGTACTACCCGGAGCGCGCCGAGCGCATCGCCGAACTGGCCGGCCGCGGTCGCCATGACGCGCAGAGCATGATCGCCATGCAGTACGACCAGACCACGCCCTTCGCCGCCAAGCTCAAGGCCATGCTCGAAGCGCCGGGCATGGCCGGGCCGCTGCGCCAAGCCATCGACGCTCTGCCACCGGCCGAGCGCGAGAAGGCCCGCGAGGCCCTGACCCGGCTGCTTGCCTTCGACGGCCGGCTCGCCGCCGACTCGGCGGATGCAGCCCTGTACGGCGCCTTCCTGCAGGAGGGCGCGCGACAGACCTTCCTCGACGAACTCGGACCGGACAACAGTCCCGCCTGGCAAGCCCTGCTGCAGATGGCCAGCCTCTCCTACTCGGCCCAGGCCGACCACCTACTCGGCCGCGAGGACAGTCCGTTCTGGGACGACATTGCCACTACGCAGACCGAGGACAAGCCAGTCATCCTTGCGCGCAGCCTGGCGGCCGCGGTAAGCCACCTGGAAAGTCGGCTCGGCAGTGACCGAGGTGCCTGGCAATGGGGCAAGCTGCACCGCTATCACTGGATCAGCGACAGCACTCGGCTGGCGCCCTACCTCAGCGCCCGCCAGCGCACCACCATCCACGCGCTCGGCGATTACCTGAACCGTGCCCCCCATCCCGCCGGCGGCGATCATGCCACGCTGAACGTTTCCGCCTATCGCTGGGGGCAGGATTTCGATAGCTGGTTGATTCCGGCCATGCGTATCGTCGTCGACTTCGCCCGCGAGGAACCCATGCTCGGGCTGAACAGCACCGGCCAGTCCGGCAACCCGGCCAGCCCGCACTACAAGGACGGTATCGACGCCTGGCTCGAAGGGCGATACATGAGTTTCCCCTTCAAGGCAGAGAATCTGGACAAGACCTACGACAGCCAGCGCTTGCTGCTGGTGCCGTAGACTTGAGGTGAATTGGCCCAAAGAGGCCGCAACAAATGAAACCGGCCGCCATTGCTGGTGGCCGGGGTGAGTTTGCTTACCGGCCCAACAGGCGCCGGACTGTCTCCTTGGGAAACGCCGTATGCCTCAGCCCGTCTTCAGGATACCGCTCAGGGTGATGCCATAACGTTCGAGCAATTGCACCGCCGGCTCCTTCGCTCCATTGCCGCCTTCACTGTCTTGACACTCGAACCCCTCGCGCCGCGCCAGTTCCAGCACTTTCTGGCTAGCTTCCTCCACGGTTGGCGTGGCCACTGACTCGGTCACCATCTTGACCGTGTTACCGTCCTTGTTGAATGTAATCGACCATATAGCCATGTCTTGCTCCTCCATTTTATTTATCCCCTAAATGCGGGTAGACATTCGCGTCCAGGCTAAAAGTCAGATTAGACGCCCTCGGCGCAGTTCGCCAGTCGGCCAAATGTGACTAGGCTTTCTGAAGGATCCTGCCAACGCCTGCCTCCGGGTCCGCCCGGCGAGGCCAGGCCTTCAGGAGGCTTGCATGAGAAAGCTTTTCGATGCCCGATCCGCCTCGCCGGAGCTCCGGGAACATGTGGAGCTGCTGCGCCGCCATGCCATTTGCCTGCCCGCGCTCGACAGCGAGGCATTCGCCGCGCTGTTCGACCGTTACGGCGATGCCCGAGTGGTACTGATCGGCGAGGCCAGCCACGGCACCTCCGAGTTCTACCGTACTCGCGCGGCGATCACCCGACGGCTGATCGAACGGCACGGCTTCAATATTGTCGCCGTCGAGGCGGACTGGCCGGACGCCACCCAAATTGATCGCCAGGTGCGCCGGCAGCAGCCTCCCGACTGGGAGCGCCAGGCCTTCCAGCGCTTTCCCACCTGGATGTGGCGCAACCTGGAGGTCGCCGAGTTCTGCGACTGGCTGAGTCGCTTCAACTGGGATCTGCCGTACGAGCGGCGCGTCGAGTTCCGCGGCTTGGACGTCTACAGCCTGAGGGCCTCGATCGGCGCAGTGCTGGACTACCTGGACAGAACCGACGCCCAGGCCGCCCGGGACGCCCGCCAGCGCTACGGCTGCCTGACGCCCTGGCAGGATGCACCCGCCCGCTACGGATACGATGTCCTCTACGGCCGCCAGTCCTGCGAGGAGAAGGTGGTCGAACAGTTGCGCAGCCTGCTGGAGCTGCGCCTGGAGGCACTCGGCCAGGATGGCGAGGACTTCTTCGACGCCACCCAGAACGCCCGCGTGGTGCGCGCTGCCGAGCACTACTACCGGATCATGTACCACGGCTCGAGCACCTCATGGAATCTGCGCGACCGGCACATGTTCGACACCCTGCGCAGCCTGCTGGAGCACCGCGGTCCCGAGGCCAGGGCTGTGGTCTGGGCGCACAACTCGCACATCGGCAATGCTGATGCAACGGCTATGGGCTGGGCCGGCGAGTTCAACATCGGCGAGCTGTGCCGCACCGCCTGGGGACAGGATGCCGTGCTGATCGGCATGGGCACCGACCGCGGCGAGGTGGCGTGCGCCAACGACTGGGACGAGCCGATGCGCATCAAGCAGGTCCGCCCCTCACGCCCGGACAGCTGGGAATGGCTGTTCCTGCATACAGGCATCCCCGCCTCCCTCACCGACTGGCGTGGCGGCGGGCCTGCCGAGCTGCGTGCGACCCTGTCCGAAACCCTGCTGGAACGCGCCATCGGCGTGATCTACCGGCCGGAGAGCGAGCGCCAGAGCCATTATTTCGAAGCCGTGCTGGCCGAGCAGTTCGATGCCTGGATCTGGCTGGAGGAAACCCACGCTGTCACGCCCCTGGGGCCCCGCCAGCCGCAAGCGGGGCAGTCCGAAACCTACCCGTTCGGAGAATGAGCCCATGCACGGAACCAGCCATGCTCCCCACCTGTTCCTCGACCGCCGCAGCGCCGGCCTGGAACTGGCCGAAGCGCTGACGCCCCATGCGGCCGATCGGCCGCTGGTGCTCGCCCTGCCCCGCGGCGGTGTCCCGGTTGCCTTCGAGGTTGCCAGGACGCTGCGCGCCGAGCTGGACATCCTGCTGGTACGCAGAATCGGCGCGCCCGGGCACAGCGGACTCGCTCTAGGCGCCGTGATCGACGGTGCCAATCCGCAGTTCGTCGTCAACGAGAAAGTGATGCACCAGGTCCGTCCGCCGTCCGGCTGGTTCGAGGCGGAAATGCAGCGCCAACTGCAGGAACTGGAGCGCGCCCGGCGGCTGTATTGCAGCGAGCCCCCGGTCCCGGTGGCCAGCCGCTGCGTGATCCTGGTGGACGACGGCGTCGACACTGGCGGCAGTGTGCGGGCGGCCCTGAAGGGCCTGGCCAAGTCCGCTCCCGGGCGACTGATCCTGGCCGTGCCGGTCGCCCCGCGGGAGATCGTCAAGGATCTGCAGCCGCTGGTCGACGAACTGGTCTGTCTGGCCATGCCCGAGCCTTTCGGCTCGATCAGGCAGCACTATGCCGACTTCAACGAAACCACCGACCAAGAGGTCGTCGACCTGCTGGCGGAGGCGCGGCACGGCGCCTGATGAGCAGACGCCGCATTCAATCAAGAGATCAGACCACCGGAGCCGGCGGCGGCTGGTCTGGCCTGGTCGGCTCTCCCGGCTCGGTCGGCTGGGTCGGCACGCCGGGCTCGGTGGGCTGCGTCGGCACGTCCGGCTCCGGATCGCCTGAAGGATTCCCGGCCAGCCAAGGCCGGCCGCGCAGAGCCAGCAGCGGCATTGAGGGCTTGTGAAGGGTTTCGCTGTGATGGCGGATATTCATGACGACCTCCGACTGTGAGGGACGGCGAGGTGCCAACCCGATGGTTACAGTTGGTAGAGTCCGCCGGACAGGAGTAATTCCCGCAATTCAACAGAGAGCCTGGTGACAGCGATGGATGCCGCTCACGCCTTCGGCAGGGTCACCCCGGTCTGTCCCTGATATTTGCCGCCACGGTCCTTGTAGGACACCTCGCAGGGCTCGTCGGACTCGAGGAAGAGCATCTGCGCCACGCCCTCGTTGGCGTAGATCTTCGCCGGCAGAGTGGTGGTGTTGGAGAACTCCAGGGTCACGTGGCCTTCCCATTCCGGCTCCAGCGGGGTGACATTGACGATGATGCCGCAGCGGGCATAGGTGCTCTTGCCCAGGCAGATGGTCAGCACATTGCGCGGGATGCGGAAGTACTCGATGGTACGGGCCAGGGCGAAGGAATTCGGCGGAATAATGCACACATCTCCCTTGACGTCGACGAAGCTTCTCTCGTCGAAGCTCTTCGGGTCGACAGTGGCCGAGTGGATATTGGTGAACACCTTGAATTCGTCGGCACAGCGCACGTCGTAGCCGTAGCTGGACACGCCGTAGGAGATCAGCCGCTCGCTGCCCTCGGTGCGCACCTGGCGCTCGACAAAGGGCTCGATCATGCCCTGCTCCCGGGCCATGCGGCGAATCCACTTGTCCGATTTGATGGTCATGACGGCAGGTCCTGAAGAAAGTGAGGTGCGCATATTACCGGCTGTCCAGACGCCTTCAAAGCCCCGCCGCCGGGGCATCCGGCCGTTGCGCAGCGGCCGGCCTGCCTCCCCGGACAACACGCCGTCGGCTTAGCACAGACGTGGAAACAGCAGGTGCAACAGCCGCCCGCCCCGTACACGCCCGCCGGCAGAGTATCGATACGCTGCACGTGTCCGTGCAGGCGATGCCTGGCCGCCTCCTGCCCGAGTAACGCGACCAGGGTCGACTTGCCGGCATCCTTGCCCCGATTCTTGCACAACTGCGCGTCCGGCTCGCCGTCGCACAGATCGTCGTACATTGGAAGGCCTGGCTCAGCTCGAGCGTCGTCTCGCGCAGCGTCGTACACACGGCGTCGCTGGCATGCGCGACCTGCGCCGCCATCTCCAGCGCCGCGCCGAACAACGCCCTCGGTCTTCAGGTGATTGATCTTGGCGATCTCGCTGGCTTTGCGCGCCCGGCTGCCTTCGCGCAGGTCCTGATACTGGCCGCGCACCAGCCCTCGCGCGCCCATCGCGTCGGAGAGCACGCCGACCCAGAAACTCCATTTTCTGGAATGAAAAGGCAAGCGGAAAAATGAATGCTAAAATTTTGTACAAGACTGTCATCTTGTACAATCTTAAAAAATATTTCACAACCCCTAGTCCCACTCCACCGAACTAGTAGCCTGTGCGGTTGATTGGTTAACTCAAGTTCGGATAACCGGTGGTTTCGAGACAAGGCGCCGCGACGAGTCGTGGCAGGGCTATGGCAAGGAACGGCAACGCCGTATCGGAGTCTCGGGCGCCGAAACTGACTCATCGAATCAACCAAACAGGCTATTAGGGAACAGCGATGGCAGAAGACGAACTGGCGGCGCGCAAGAACGACCATCTGGACATCGTGCTCGCCCCATCTTGGGCCAGGGGACGCGGCAACACAGGCTTCGCCACTTTTGCCTTCGAGCATTGCGCGATCCCGGAGTTGCATCTGCAACAAATCAACCTGGGTACCGAGTTTCTTGGTCGCCACCTGCGCGCGCCCCTGCTGATCAGCTCCATGACCGGCGGACCCGCACGGGCCGCGGTGATCAACCGTCATCTGGCCGAAGCGGCGCAGGTGCTCGGCATCGCCTTGGGCGTCGGCTCCCAGCGCATTGCCCTGGAAACCGGCGCCGACCATGGCCTCACCCGGCAGCTGCGCCAGCTGGCTCCAGACGTGCCGCTGCTGGCCAACATCGGCGCGGCGCAGCTAGTCGCCGGCTTCGGCCTGGAGGAGGCGCGGCGGGCGGTGGACATGCTTGAGGCCGATGCCTTGATCGTGCACCTCAATCCTTTGCAGGAAGCTGTCCAACCAGAAGGCGACCGCGAGTGGCGCGGTGTGCTGAAGGCCATCGGCCAACTCGCTGCCCATCTAGGCGTGCCGCTGGTGGTCAAGGAGGTCGGCGCCGGAATCAGCGCCCCGGTGGCCCTGCGCCTTGTCGAGGCGGGCGTCGCGGTGATCGATGTTGCCGGCACCGGCGGCACCAACTGGGTTGGGGTCGAGGCGCAACGTGCGCGCAGCCCGGCTCAACGGCGGGTCGCACTGGCCTTCGCCGACTGGGGGATTCCCACCGCCCAGGCGCTGCGCGAGGTGCGCCACGCCTGCCCGCGGATTCCGCTGATCGCCTCTGGCGGGGTGCGCGACGGCGTGGACGTGGCCAAGGCGATCCGCCTGGGCGCCGATCTGGTCGGTCAGGCCGCTGCCGCACTGCCCGGCGCGCTGCGCTCCAGCGAGGCGGTAATCGAGCATTTCACCGTGATCATCGAGCAGCTGCGCATTGCCTGCTTCTGCACCGGCTCGGCGGACCTTGCGGCACTACGCCTGGCGCGCGTGCGGCCGGTGGCACAGCCGACGGGCTGAACCCGGAGGTCGACATGAGCCACGTCGCCGTCATCGTCCGCACTTCGCCAGCCACTTCCGAGCGCTGGAGGCGCTGGCCGATCAGCTGATCGCGCGCGGCCAGGCCTCGCACCCGCACGGCTGCTCGACCCGCCAACCCGGCGCAGCACGGTGATGCTGTATGCCTGGTGCCGTCACTGCGACGATGTGGTCGACGGCCAATCCCACGGGTTCGGCAGCGGTGCCCCCGGTGCCGACCAGGCTTGCCTCGCCCAGCGGCCGGGCGCTGTAGCAGCCCACCATGCAGGCGTCGCAGCTGCGTCTTGAAGGTCTTCACCCTGAGCGCGTACAGGAAGCCAAAGGAGACACAACCGTCGCACCCTGCCCGCATGGTGCAGCCAGTGCGCCAAGTACAGCCGCTTGAGGTAGCCCTTGCGCAATACGTAGCACAGCCGCCAGCGCTGGTGCACCAGACCGTCGTGGGCGAAGAAATCATAGAGGAATCCGTAGAGGGCCATACCGGCATCGATCCATTGCAGCGGCCAGAAGCCGGCGCTGCCCAGAGCGATCAGCAGAATGGCGTGAGCGGCAAATACCAGCACATAGAGATCGTTCTTCTCGAACCAGCCGCCGCCCAGTTCGTGGTGAGATCGGTTGCCAACCCCAGCCCCAGCCGTGCATCACGTACTTGTGCGAGGCCCAGGCCACCGCCTCCATCACGGCGACGGTAGCGAGCACGAGGAGCGTGACGAGCAGCAGGAGCATGGCGGGCCTTCGGGCAGTGGATGACCTTCAGTCTAGAAGACGCCGGCCGCCCATCATCCGCCTCACAGCTCGAGACAGCTTCGGGCTTCAGTCCTCGCTGATCACGATCTTCGGCATCGACTGGGCGATGATCTGCCCGCTCTGGGCGATGCGCGCGCCGACGGTGCGAGCCATTTGCTGGTAGATCAAGGTGGCCGGGCTGTCCGGATCGGCGATCACCGTAGGCCGGCCGGCGTCGGCCTGGCTGCGGATGTCCATGGACAGCGGCAGCGAGGCGAGCAGATCGACGTTGTACTGGGCCGCCAGCTTCTCGCCGCCGCCCTCGCCGAACAGGTGCTCGGCATGCCCGCAGTTGGAGCAGATATGGACGGCCATATTCTCCACCACACCGAGCACCGGGATGTTCACCTTGCGGAACATCTCCACGCCCTTCCTGGCATCCAGCAGGGCCAGGTCCTGGGGCGTGGTGACGATCACCGCGCCGGCCACCGGCACCTTCTGCGCCAAGGTCAGCTGGATGTCGCCGGTACCGGGCGGCATGTCCACCACCAAGTAGTCGAGGTCCTCCCAGGCGGTCTGGGTGGCCAATTGCAGGAGCGCGCCGGAAACCATCGGCCCGCGCCAGACCATGGGCGTGTTGTCGTCGGTGAGAAAGGCCATGGACATCAGCTGCACGCCGTGGGCCTGCAGCGGCACGAAGGCTTTCTGGTCGCGGACCTGCGGACGGGTGCCCTCGGGAATGCCGAACATGATGCCCTGGCTGGGGCCATAGATGTCCGCATCCAGCATGCCGACCCGGGCGCCTTCGCGGGCCAGGGCCAGGGCCAGGTTGGCCGCGGTGGTGGACTTGCCCACCCCGCCCTTGCCGGAGGCCACGGCGATGACGTTCTTCACCCCGCTCAGCCCCGGCACCTGCTCCAGGGCCTTGTGCGGAGCGATCATGCAGTCTACCCGCACCCGGGCCTCGCGCACGCCGTCGAGATTGTTCAGGCCAACCTCGAGCAGTTGTGCCCAGCCGTCCTTGAACAGTCCGGCGGCATAGCCGAGCTCCAGGCGCACGCTGACCTGGCCGCCCTGGATGGCGATGTCGCGGACGCAGCCGGCGCTGACCGGGTCCTGGTTGAGATGCGGGTCGAGGTACTGACGCAGCGCGGTTTCCACCGCTTCGCGGGTGACGGACATGGGCTACTCCCGAGAAAAACCGACTAAAACAGATGGCCATGATAATCGAGGTTAGCCCGATCTCCATGCTCAGGCGGGGGCCGCAACGAAAGACGCCTGTCTGCCGGCTTCCCCGCGGTGCCAGGGCAATCGCATGAAGCGAACGCCTCGCATTTGAAGCCGTGATCGCAAGAGCGTATCAATGGGATATTTGAGCACCTGCGCATGCCTTCCCTTCCCATGCCCATCACGGACGTATTCGTCTCCCT
>NZ_BAAGYK010000018.1:0-10944 GCF_054779355.1 Azotobacter armeniacus | reverse complement strand
GCGTGGGCTCAGGAGAAGCTGCCCTGGTTTCGTCGCTACCTGGCGTTGCCCAACGGCATTCCTTCGCATGACACCTTCGCCCGGCTCTTCGCGCTGATCCAGCCTCAGGCATTCGAGGCCGCCTTCCGGCGCTGGGTCGAGGCGGTGTTGCCCGCGCTCTCGCCTCAGAGGTTGTGAAAAATTCAAGCGGCTGCTGCGCCCCCCTTCAAAACAGCCGCTAAAACGTTGCGCTACGTGAAAAGTAAGACCATTTGGCTCATAAACTCTCCCGCTTTTCACATGGCACGCCTTTTTGAAGGGGATTGGAGAGGCTCTCACGGCACTGTTCGATTTTTTCACAACCTCTCAGGTGGTGGCCCTGGATGGCAAAACCAGTCGTCGTACGGCCACGGCCGGTGAGGCGGCGCTGCATCTGGTCAGTGCCTTTGCGGCTGACGCCGGACCGATCCTGGGGCAGCAAGCCACAGCGGCCAAGTCCAATGCCGGCGCTGTTATGTTTTCGGCGAGCTGGCCTGCCTGGCTCACCCCGAGCGCTGGCCCGACCTCGGCTGTTTCGTGGTTATCGAGTCGGAGCGCCACTTGCAGGGCAGGGTTTCGCATGAGCGGCGTTACTACATCAGCAGCCTGGCGCCGGATGCCAAGCGGCTGGCATCGGCGATCCGCCAGCACTGGGGCATCGAGAACCGCGTGCACTGGTGCCTGGACGTGGTGTTTGCCGATGACCGAATGTGCGCGTACCGCCCATGCGGCCCATAATCTGGCGACTCTGAAGCGGCTGCCGCTGAACCTGCTCCGCCTGGACCCGAGCCAGCGCAAAGGCAGCCTCAAGACACGCCGGCTCATCGCCGACACTTCGGATGATTATCGGGCCGAGCTGCCGGGACTCGAATGAGAATGCTTGGCTTCATGCGATTGCCCTGCCGCGGTGCCCCCTGCGGGTGAAAAAAAACCGCCGCGGCTTTACACTCGCGGACTTTCCTTCCGCAATCCCGACCGCACAGACCATGTCCGAAGCTCGCCAGATTCTCGTCACCAGCGCCCTGCCCTATGCCAACGGCTCGATCCATCTGGGCCACATGCTCGAGTACATCCAGACCGATATCTGGGTGCGCTTCCAGAAGCAACGCGGCAATCAGTGCATCTACGTCTGCGCCGACGACGCCCACGGCTCGGCGATCATGCTGCGCGCCGAGAAGGAAGGCATCACCCCGGAACAGCTGATCGCCGGCGTGCAGGCCGAGCACAGCGCCGACTTCGCCGACTTCCTGGTCGATTTCGACAACTTCCACTCGACCCACGCCGAGGAAAACCGCGAGCTGGCCGAGTTGATCTACACCCGCCTGCGCGACGCCGGCCACATCGCCACCCGCTCGGTGACCCAGTACTTCGACCCGGACAAGGGCATGTTTCTCGCCGACCGCTTCATCAAGGGCATCTGCCCGAAATGCGGCGCCGAGGACCAGTACGGCGACAACTGCGAGAAGTGCGGTGCCACCTACGAGCCGACTGAACTGAAGGACCCGCGCTCGGCGATTTCCGGTGCCACTCCAGTGCTCAAGGACTCCAAGCATTTCTTCTTCAAGCTGCCGGACTTCGAGGCAATGCTGAAGGAGTGGACCCGCAGCGGCACCCTGCAGGACGCGGTGGCCAACAAGATCGCCGAATGGCTGGACGGCGGCCTGCAGGAGTGGGACATCTCCCGCGATGCGCCCTACTTCGGCTTCGAGATTCCCGGCGAGCCGGGCAAGTACTTCTACGTCTGGCTGGATGCGCCGATCGGCTACATGGCCAGCTTCAAGAATCTCTGCGCGCGCCGCCGGGAACTGGATTTCGACTCATTCTGGCTCAAGGACTCAAAGGCCGAGCTGTACCACTTCATCGGCAAGGACATCGTCAACTTCCATACCCTGTTCTGGCCGGCCATGCTGGAAGGTGCGGGCTTTCGCAAGCCGACCGCAGTCAACGTGCACGGCTACCTGACCGTCAACGGTCAGAAGATGTCCAAGTCGCGCGGCACCTTCATCAAGGCGCGCACCTACCTGGACCACCTCAACCCCGAGTACCTGCGCTACTACTACGCCAGCAAGCTGTCGCGCGGCGTGGACGACCTCGACCTCAACCTCGAGGACTTCGTGCAGAAGGTCAACTCCGACCTGGTCGGCAAAGTGGTCAACATCGCCAGCCGCTGCGCCGGCTTCATCCACAAGGGCAACGCCGGGGTAATGGTCGACGCCAACCCCGAGCCGGAGCTGTGGGATGCCTTCCAGGCCGCCGCCCCGGCTATTGCCGAGGCTTATGAGGCACGCGACTTCGGCCGCGCCATGCGCGAGATCATGGCTCTGGCCGACCTCGCCAACGCCTGGATCGCCGACAAGGCGCCCTGGGCGCTGAACAAGCAGGAAGGCAGGCAGGCCGAGGTCCAGGAAATCTGCGCCTTCGGCATCAACCTGTTCCGCCAGCTGGTGATCCTCCTCAAGCCGGTGCTGCCCAACCTGGCTACCGCCGCCGAGGGCTTCCTCAATGTCGCCCCGCTGACCTGGCAGGACCATGAGCTGCGCCTGGCCAACCACCAGTTGAATCCATTCAACCCGCTAATGACCCGCATCGAGCCCGTGAAGATTGAAGCCATGATCGCAGCCTCGAAAGAAGACCTTGCCGCCCAGAGCACCGAAGCTAGCGCCCCGCAGGGCGACGGCCCCCAAGGCAACGGCGAGCTGATCAAGGAGCCGCTGGCACCGGAAATCAACTTTGACGCCTTCGCCGCGGTCGACCTGCGCATCGCCTTGATCGAGAAGGCCGAATTCGTCGAGGGTGCCGACAAGCTGTTGCGCCTGACCCTGGACATCGGCGACGCCAAGCGCAACGTGTTCTCCGGCATCAAGAGCGCCTACCCGGACCCGAGCAAACTGGAGGGCCGTCTGACCCTGTACGTGGCCAATCTCGCGCCGCGCAAGATGAAGTTCGGCATGTCCGAGGGAATGGTGCTAGCCGCCGGCCCCGGCGGCAGCGAGATCTTTCTGCTCAGCCCGGATGCCGGCGCCAAACCCGGTCAGCGCGTACACTAAAATCCACCGGGGTGGAAAACCCGCCTGCGGTTTTCCACCCTTATCCCAGTATCCGGACACCTTCGCCGGACAACCTTCGCGGTTGTCCCCGCTGGTGCCTTCCCGGATAATGGATGCCCCTTCTTTTTCGATCTCTGCCCGCGCGACGGTGCCCCCGCGATGCCCGAACTCGTCCTGATCCTGGTTGGCGCCATTTTGGTCAACAACTTCGTGCTGGTGCAGTTCCTCGGCCTCTGCCCGTTCATGGGCGTGTCGAAGCGGATCGAGACCGCCATTGGCCTCGCCCTGGCCACTACCTTCGTGCTGACTCTGGCGGCCATGTGCAGCTACCTGCTGCAACAGTACGTGCTCAAGCCGCTGGACCTTGAGTACCTGCGCACCATCGGCTTCATCCTGATGATCGCCGTGGTGGTGCAGTTCACCGAGATGCTGGTGAACAAGACCAGTCCGCTGCTCTACCGCGTACTGGGAATCTTCCTGCCGCTGATCACCACCAACTGCATCGTCCTCGGCGTGGCCCTGATCAACGCCAACAGGGCCGGCTTCGGCTTTCTCGAGGCCAGCATCAATGGTTTCGGGGCTGGTCTCGGTTTTTCCCTGGTGCTGGTGCTGTTCGCTGCCCTGCGCGAGCGCATCACCATCGCCGACGTGCCCAAACCGTTCAAGGGCGCGGCCATCGGCCTGGTCACCGCCGGGCTGATGTCCCTGGCGTTCATGGGCTTTTCCGGATTGATCAAGCTATGACCGCCGTTTTCGTCCTGCTCCTGCTGTGCTTGGTCTGCGGCGCCATCCTCGGCTATGCGGCAGTGCGCTTTCGCGTCGAGGGCAACCCCATCGCCGAGCAAATCAACACGCTGCTGCCACAGACCCAGTGCGGCCAGTGCGGTTACCCTGGATGCAAGCCCTATGCCGAGGCCATCGCCGCCGGTGACAAGATCAACAAGTGTCCACCCGGTGGCGAGGCGACCATCCAGGCGCTAGCCGAGCTGCTGGACCTTGAACCCGAACCGCTGGATGCCACCGAAGGTGAAAAACCACAAATAGTCGCACGCATCCGCGAAGCCGAATGCATCGGCTGCACCAAGTGCCTGCAGGCCTGTCCGGTGGACGCCATCGTCGGGGCCGCCAGGCAGATGCACACGGTGATCGCCACCGAATGCACTGGCTGCGATCTCTGCGTCGAGCCCTGCCCAGTGGATTGCATCGACATGATCCCAGTCGCAGGCTCCCTGCAAAACTGGAAATGGGATCTGCCCCTGCCTCCTGGCCGGCTGATCGCCAGCGATCGGGATCAGGCGGCATGAGCGAAATGAAACTCTGGGATTTCCATGGCGGTATCCATCCGCCGGAGCGCAAGGAGCTCTCCAGCCGTACGCCGATTCAGCCGGCCCCGTTGCCCGCCCGTCTTATCCTGCCGCTCGGCCAACATATCGGCACGCCTGCCGAACCGATCGTTGCGGTCGGTCAGCAGGTCCTCAAAGGCCAGCAGATCGCCGCCGCCAGCGGACGGGTCAGTGCCCCGCTGCATGCACCGACCTCCGGCATGGTGAGCTTCATCGGCCTGCAGCCCTATCCCCATGTTTCCGGCATGCTGGCGCCGGCCATCGTCATCGACAGCGACGGACTGGACGAATGGACTACGCTGGAGCCTTGCGCCGACTACCGCAGCCTGGAGCCGGCGGTGTTGTTGGAGAAGATCCGCCTGGCCGGCATCAATGGCCTGGGCGGCGCCGGCTTTCCCACCGCGGTGAAGCTGGCGGCGCGCCCGCAGCGGAAGATCCATACGCTGATCATCAATGGTGCCGAGTGCGAGCCTTATATCACTGCCGACGACCTGCTGATGCGTGAAAGAGCTGCCGAACTGGTCCTCGGCATTGAGATCCTCGTCCAGTTGATCCAGCCCAAGCAGGTATTAATCGGTATCGAGGACAACAAGCCCGAGGCCATCGCTGCAGTGCGGGCCGCCCTCGGTGAGCTGCCGTTCAGCCTACGGGTACTGCCGACCAAGTACCCATCCGGCGGTGAAAAACAGCTGGTCGAGATCCTCACCGGCCAGCAGGTGCCGAGCGGTGGCCTGCCGGCGGACATCGGCATGCTCTGCCAGAACGTCGGCACCTGTGTCGCCATCCATGACGCGGTGCGCCTTGGCCGGCCACTGATCTCGCGCATCGTCACCCTGACCGGCGAAGCCTTGGCGCGGCCGATGAACGTCGAAGCCCTCCTCGGCACCCCGGTGGGCGAACTGCTGGCCTTCGCCGGGCTGGACGCGGGCCGGCTGGACCGGCTGATCATGGGCGGCCCGATGATGGGCTTCACCCTACCTTCGCTCGACGCGCCGCTGATCAAGACCAGCAACTGCCTGCTGGCACCGACCCGCAGCGAATTACCGCCACCGCCACCGGCATTGCCGTGCATTCGCTGCGGCGCCTGCTCCGACGTCTGCCCGGCCAGCCTGCTGCCACAGCAACTGCATTTCTTCGCCCTGGGCCGGGAGCACGAGCAGCTCAGACTGCACAATCTGTTCGACTGCATCGAATGTGGCGCCTGCGCCTATGTCTGCCCTTCCAGCCTTCCGCTAGTGCAGTACTACCGTGCGGCCAAGGCGGAAATCCGCGAACTGGAGCAGAAGCAACACAAGGCCGAGCACTCCCGACGGCGCTTCGAGCTACGCCAGGAGCGTCTGAGCAAGGGCGAGGAGCAAAAGGAGGCCGAACGCAAGGCCCGCTTCGAAAAGTCTGCACGGGCCAAGGCAGTACAGGCGGAAAGCGCCTCGGTGCCCCATCAGGAGATCCCGCTCGCTACTCAATCCGGACAGGCGGCCGGGCTCTCGGAACAGCAGAAAAAGCTGAAAATAGAGGCCAGCGTAGCCCAAGTAACCCTGAAGAAGGCGGAGAAACAGCTTGCCGCCCATGCCACGGTAGCGCTGGAAGCTCAGGTCGCCGAGCTGCGTGCCGCTGCCGAAGCGGCTCAGCAGGCCCTGGAGGCCGCCACGGCAGCCGCTCCAGCATCAGCGACGAACGACACAGTCCTGAAAAAAGCCAAGATCGAACTGGCAATGAAGCGCGTCGAACTGAAGAAGGCCGAGAAGGCAGGTGCCGACGATGCTGAACGGGCGTGCCTGCGCGAAGCCCTGACCGGCGCCGAACGGGCCCTGCATGCCGCCGAGGAGGCTTCAGACAGGCCCGTGCCACAGTTGGTACGCACCGACAAGCGCCCGGTGGACGAAAAATTACGGGCCTTGAAGACCGAACTTGCCTTCGCACGTGCCAATCTGCGCAAGCTGGAGCGCGATGAAACTGCCGATCCACCCGCGCTGGAGTCGGCACGGACACGCCTGATTGAAGCCGAGCGCAGGTTAGCAGAACACCACGGCGAATAACCCGGCTGCGGCTGTCGCTGGCAGTCCAGCCTAGCGAACCCGGTAGCCGCGCCACCTAGAGCAAGTACACAACGGAGCACCAATGGCCCTGCCCCGCATCACTTCGCCCCATGCTACAGGCAACAATCGTACCCGCCAGGTCATGCAGTTGGCGATGATTGCTACCCTGCCCGGCCTGCTGGCGCTGATCTGGCTGTATGGCTTCGGCACCCTGGTCAACCTGCTCTGGGCGAGTGTCTCAGCGCTCGGTTTCGAAGCAACCGTTCTGAACCTCCGACAACGTCCGGTCGGCTTCTTCCTCAACGACTGCAGCGCCCTGGTCACGGCCGTACTGCTGGCCCTGGCCCTGCCACCCTACTCGCCCTGGTGGCTGACCCTGACCGCCTGTGGCTTCGCCATCCTGTTCGGCAAGCATGTTTATGGCGGACTAGGACAGAATCCCTTCAACCCGGCGATGGTCGGCTACGTAGTGGCACTGATTTCCTTCCCATTGGAAATGACCGCCTGGCCGGCTCCCCATGCCGTCGGGCTGGCCGAGGGCCTCCAGCATATCCTCGGCATCGCCGCCTTGCCCGATGGCTGGAGCCAGGCCACGGCCCTGGATGTGCTGAAGACCAATCGGAGCCTGACCATGGACGAGCTCCGGGCGCAGAGTCCGGCATTCGGCTACTTGGGGAGCCGAGGGGCCGAATGGGTCAATCTGGCCTTCCTTGCTGGCGGCCTATTCTTGCTCCAGCGGCGCCTGTTCGGCTGGCATGCGCCGGTCGGCATGCTGAGCGCGCTGTTTGTCATGAGTCTGCTGTTCTGGAACGGCTCGGGCTCCGACTCCAACGGCTCGCCACTGTTTCACCTGCTGAGCGGCGCGACCATGTTGGGCGCCTTCTTCATCATCACCGACCCGGTGAGCGGTGCGACCAGCAACCAGGGACGGCTAATCTTCGGAATTGGCGTTGGCATCCTCGTATATGTAATCCGCACCTGGGGCGGCTATCCGGACGCAGTGGCCTTCGCTGTACTGCTGATGAACCTGGCCGCGCCGACCATCGACTATTTCAGCCGTCCGCGCACCTATGGTCATCGCAAGTCGGAACGCGGCTTCAAGGTAAGAGAATAAGCCATGCCCATGCTTGAGATCGGCCGCTCGATGCTGAAGAACAGCCTGGTGCTAGGACTGTTCGCAGTAGCTACAGTCGGCACTGTCACACTGCTCCAACAGGGTATGGCCGAACGGATCCAGGCTGCTGAACGCCAGGTCCAAGTCCGCGCCCTGGGCGAGATTCTCCCGGCGGGCAGCTACGACAACGATCTGCTTGTCAGCAGCATCCTGCTCAACGAACCACTGCTCGGCCATCGCAGTCCGCAACCGGCCCAGCTCGCTCGCAAGAACGGTCAAACCACTGCGGTGATTCTCCGGGCCACGGCTCCGGATGGGTACAGTGGTGCCATCCACTTGCTCATCGGCATCCAGGCCGACGGTCGGCTGGCTGGAGTACGGGTCATCGGCCACCGGGAAACTCCTGGCTTGGGGGATCGGATCGAACTGGCCAAGGACCCTTGGATTCGTAGTTTTGAGGGCAAATCACTCGAGAGCCCCGACGAGTCTGGATGGGCTGTGAAGAAAGACGGCGGGGATTTCGACCAATTCGCCGGCGCCACTATCACTCCACGGGCCGTGGTCAAATCGGTTCATCAGGCTTTGCAATATTTCCAAGCCAACAAGATGGCACTTTTAAACACCCAGCTCTCCGAGCAGCAAGGGAGTAACCCATGAGTAACCCCAGCTACCGCGAACTGAGCTTCAACGGCCTGTGGAAGAACAATCCAGCGCTGGTACAACTCCTCGGGCTCTGCCCGTTGCTAGGGGTGAGTAACTCGACGGTCAATGCCCTGGGACTCGGACTGGCCACCGTGCTAGTGCTGAGCTGCTCTAGCGTCACAGTGTCGCTGGTCCGGAGTGTGGTAGATACCGCTGTGCGCCTGCCGGTCTTTGTGTTGATCATCGCCGCGCTAACCACTTGCATAGAACTCCTGATGCAGGCCTTCACCTATGAGTTGTACCAGATCCTCGGTATCTTCATCCCGCTGATCACCACCAATTGTGTGATCCTCGGCCGCGCTGACGGTTTTGCCGCCAAGCACCCCCCTCTGCAGGCTGGCTTCGACGGGCTGATGATGGGCTTGGGCTTTGCCACGGTGCTAGTTGTGCTGGGCGGACTGCGCGAGCTATTCGGCACTGGTGCACTGTTTGCCAACATGCACCTGCTGTTTGGCCCTATCGCGAGCGACTGGCATCTCGTACTGTTCAACGACTATAAGGGTTTTCTGCTGGCCATACTGCCGCCTGGAGCTTTCATTATTCTAGGACTTTTGATTGCATTGAAGAATCGGATTGACGAGCGCCGTGCCGAACGGGCCAAGGCTGGGCAACCACAAACTCCGGCCCCGAACCGTCGCGTGCGGGTAACCGGAGTGATCGAATAACCCCATAGCCTGAAGTCCATCCAATAATCATGAACGCTGCCAAACGCCGGGAAATCTTTCGCCGTTTCCACGAAGACAACCCCAGCCCTACCACAGAACTTGTCTACAGCACACCATTCCAACTGCTGATCGCAGTGATCCTCTCCGCTCAAGCCACCGACGTTGGGGTGAACAAAGCCACCGCCAAGCTCTTTCCGGTAGCCAACACTCCAGAAGCCATCTTCGCCTTGGGTGTTGCAGGACTGAGCGAGTACATCAGAAGCATCGGCCTATTCAACAGCAAGGCAAAAAATATCATTGAGACTTGTCGTCTCCTCATCGAGAAGCACAACAGTCGGGTTCCGGACAATCGGGAGGCCTTAGAAGCGCTACCCGGAGTTGGCCGCAAGACAGCCAATGTAATCCTCAACACTGCCTTTCGACATTTCACCATGGCGGTGGACACGCATATCTTTCGGGTCAGCAACCGTACCCGCATCGCACCGGGCAAGAACGTACTGGAGGTCGAGCGCAAGTTGGTCAAACTAGTACCCAAAGAGTATCTCCTGGACGCCCATCACTGGCTGATCCTGCATGGTCGCTACGTCTGCAAGGCCCGCAAGCCGCTATGCAGTAGTTGCCACATCGAAGACCTGTGCGAATACAAGCACAAGACATCTAACGATTAATCTTTCATTGCAAACAACCATGATCAATTGAAAAAATCTTTTTTACCCTCCCAGGCTTTGCCGCTATAAGGAGCGCCATAGCGCCCGTAGCCTGGAGTGAACATATGGCCACCGACAAAGCTGATATTGAGCTCGATGATGATTTTGCCACCGAGGAAGCGGACGACGCCGGAGCCCAAATCGAAGTTACCAAAACCAATCTGACCAAGCGCCGAATCATAGATAATTATCTCGAAGAGCGTCGCCTGCAGAAGGACCTCGCTGACTACGACTTCGATATTTGAATACGAACTTGACCCCCTTAAATTATATGAGTTTTAAGGTTAGACGAACGCCCCTTCAACCGCTTGTTTCGGATTGGATATCGCCGCTCATGACAATTGGCCTGAGCTTGAAAGCATTGCTCTGATCGTGGAGGTCAGGCCAAACCGCCTTCTTTCCCCCCTATCCAGCGAGGCAATGGCCTTGCATGAGAAGAGGATCTTGCCCCTGTTTCCGACTCGCTTCAGCATAGCTTTCAAAAGCATAACTATTCATTAGTTATGGTGCTGGATGCAATTGCTATGGCTTGCCACTTCAAGTTAAATTTTACCTTGAGCTTCCACTGAACGCCCTATCCAAACAGGAATTAGACATGCGCCTCCTACATACCATGATCCGTGTAACTGACCTGGACAAATCGATTGATTTCTACACCCGCATCTTGGGTATGAGCCTTCTCAGAAGGCTTGACTATCCCGATGGGAAATTCACTTTGGCCTTTGTCGGATATGGGAAAGAAGAGGAAAATACCGTCATTGAATTGACGTATAACTGGAACGTTGACAAATATGAGTTAGGTACCGCTTTTGGTCATATTGCCATAGCTGTTGATGACGCTTACAAAGCCTGCGAAGACATCAAGCAAAATGGTGGTAACGTGACCAGAGAAGCCGGCCCCATGAAACACGGAACAACAATCATCGCTTTTGTGAACGACCCGGACGGCTACAAAATCGAACTAATTCAGGAAAACCAAGCTTGAGTAAATATATGGGAAGGTCTGAATTAAGTACTAGAGCGTAAGTTTTCCGGCATACTAAGCACCTCGTCTCAGCGGTTCCCGGAGCCCCCATGAAATTCGTGTCGTCTCTCTCCGACACAGACCTTCAGGCGTTGATGGAGGCCTATACGCACGCAGAGAAACCAGCCTTGCGCCGTCGTGCCCATGCCATCGTGCTCAGCCACAAGGGCTACAGCATCAACCAGATCAGCGACATTCTCGCCATCACACGCGAGACGGTATCGCTCTGGTTCGACGCCTGGAAGTCCACTGGACTGGAAGGGCTCAGGGACAAGGCACGCAGCGGCC
>NZ_BAAGYK010000017.1:0-6690 GCF_054779355.1 Azotobacter armeniacus | reverse complement strand
GCTGGTCCATGCAGGAAATCCGCCGCATCGCCACCCGCCTGGCACAGCGCCTGATCGATCCGGCACAGATCATTGCCTGGTCATGTTGGCGAAGGGCTCATCAGACCGGGGCCAGGCGGGCTCATCTCATTTCCAAAATGCAACTGTAGTGCTAGGCAACAAGGGCGTTTTCTGGTGAAAGACCAGTTTCTACTGACCGTCACGATTTGAGGAAATATTGCTGGCCAATGCAACAATGGACATCTGCTCGCCAACATCAGCATGACCAATATCTACGACCGGCTCCACGCGCGATCGCAGGATAGATACACCGGCTTCCAAGGTGCGCTATTAAGCACTGGGGCCGCCCGTCAATTCACGGGAAAATCCTTGCAAAGCGGCATCAGTTTTTGGTCCGAACACTGCTCGGCGTCGGCCAGGGCCTGGCGCCACTGTGCACATAACGGCTGGAGATCGGCTTCCTGCTCGGCCCGGTGCAACCATTGCAGGCAGTCATGCCAGTCGCCCAACGCCGATTGCGCTGCCTTCAATCGCTTGGGTGTCCCGGCCGTCAGGGTAGACAGCTCGGGATAGACCTCGTCGGTGTAGCGCACCCGCTTGATCAAGACACGCAGCCGGTGGCGGTCATGGGCCGGATCGCGCAGCCCTTCGGCCAGCTTGCGCTGTTGCTTCACCAGCCGCTTGCGGATGTGCTTGCGCAGACCCTTGAGATCCCCAGCCCGCTCGGCCTGACGACAGACTGCCGGCCATGCCTCCAGGGCATTGCGCAACAACAGCCATTCGGAACTGGCCAGCAGTGCATCGCGACCGGCTTCCAGCTCCAGCTTGCGGGACGCGCTCAAGTCCGACAGACCGCGGGCATCCAGTTCCTGCAGCAAGACCTCGGTGTCGCGTAGAGGCGTACTCAAATGGCCTACTGCGGCAGCAGCAACCTCCAGCGTATCGATATCGGACAGGCCACGCAGGGGACGCAACACGCTGCGCAACTGGCGCACAGCGACGCGCAGATCATGCAGCGCCTCGTCATCGCTGCGTGCTCGCAACCTGGCGCTGCAGGCCTGCAGCGCGACATCCAATCGCACAACATGCTTGATCAGCTGATCGACTACCATCCCTACTCTCCCGAACAGCAGGCGTGGCCAGAGTGACCAGAAAGCGTAGGAGCCCGTCAGGCGTACCACCCGATCACAACTACTGCTCGTATATCACCTCATCACAGCTTGCTGGCAGAGGATGCGGAGCATGCAGTCGCGCTTGCAACTGCTCGACAAAAGCTTCCGCTTCTATCTGGCTTGTAAAGTGTATCTTGTGGCTATCCAACCAAACTGCCCAACCGGTTTCACCACTGATTTTTTCTATTTTGACTATCATTGTGGAGCCCAAGAAAGTTGAAAGACGCTGATTTTTTTTGCAATCAATTGCTTAGCTCTCAACTGAGGCAATACTGATTATACGCTATCGCATACGCCATCCCGACAGCATTGGTTTACGTTGCGCAATCTCTCGAGGCGATCGAGCAGTTCTTGCGGAATTCGTTCCTCCACCCACGTCGCACCGGCATACACAACTCCTTCGTTGCCATCGAGGGTGATGAGATCACCTTCCCGTAGATCCTGGCCGCCGATGGAGACGACGCGCTTCGCCTCCTCGATCGCCAGGCTTTCGCAGCCGACCAGGCACACCTTGCCCAGCTGGCGCGCCACTACCGCGGCGTGGGAGGTGCGCGCACCCCGCTGGGTCAGCAGGCCATCGGCCAGATTGAGAGCAGCGAGGTCGCTCGTCTCGGCATCGCGTCGCAGCAGCACCACCCTGGCGCCGGCCGTCTTGCGTTCCCGTACCCGCGCCTCATCCAAGGCGATCTCACCGCACACTACTCCGCTGGCCGCACTGGCCGCACGGGCAAGCGGCACGAGAGGCTGGCCCTCTTCGGCTGCCACCATCCGCAATACGAGCGCCCGAGCATCGAGCGATCGGGTTCTTTCAAGCGCAATTTCCTGCGAGATGATGCCCTGATCGTGGAGATCAAGCGCAATGCGCGCTGCCGCCTGCTGCGTGCGCTTGCCGTCGCGCGTCTGCAGGAGGAAAAGCTGGCCATCCTGCACGGTGAATTCGAAGTCTTGCATGTCGCCAAAGCCTTTCTCCAACTGCGCGGTGGCACGCAGCAGGGCCTCCCAGACCTGTGGCGCCACGGCGGCCAGCTCATCCTGCCCCTGTGCGCTGTGGCGGCCACTCACGACATCCTCGCCCTGGGCATTGAAGAGGAAATCGATCCAGGGCAAGGGCTCGCCATTGCTCGGGTTGCGGGTGAAACCCACGCCTGATCCGGACATTCCGCCCGCATTGCCAAACACCATCCGCTGTACCGTCACCGCCGTTCCCAGGGAGTGCGACAGATCGTGCAGTTCGCGGTAGGTGTGGGCCTTGTCGCTGTACCATGAGGCGAAGACGGCGGCAATCGCCTCACGCAGTTGAACCTGAGCATCCTGCGGGAAAGCTTCGCCGACCTCCCGTACATAGGTGGCCAGATGGCGGTTAGCGACTTCACGGAGGGCGGCGAAATCGAGTTCGCGTTCGTCATTGTCGCCGCGTACGGTATTGAGATCCGCTTCGAAGTGTCGCCCGTCGATACCGGCAACCACTTCGCCGTAGCCGGCGATCAGACGGCGGTAGGCATCCCAGGCGAGACGGGGATTCCCGGTGAGCCGCACCAGACCGGGCAGGGTCGCCTCGGTGAGGCCGATGTTGAGTAACGTTTCCATCATCCCCGGCATGGAAACTGGTGCTCCCGAGCGTACCGACAGCAGTAGCGGGTGCCGCGCATCGCCAAATCCGAGACCGGTATGCTGCTCCAACGTCTGCAGCGCCTCCTGCCAGAGCGAGGGGGCGACCTCCGCCTGCCCGCACCAGCCCGTGCCGATGACGAAGGCCGGCGGCACAGGCAGACCCAGTTCCGCCATGCGGACGAGATTCCAGGCCTTGATACCCAGGGAGGCCGGAGATGCAGACTCGGGTAGCGCTGCGCTGCCACCGATGAACTGGATCAGTTTGAGCGGGCTCTGCTCGGCGGTCGTTTGAAGGGATTCAAGTCGCGGAGTCATACCCCGCTCCCCAGGCGGCTGAAGGCCAGCTTGCGCAGGCCATAACCGGTAGCGAGCAGCGCGTCGGTGGATTGCTCGAGGGCATTGGCGAAATCGGTACTCAGGTTCAGCGTCGCGGCATCGGAAACGTGCTCGGACAGCATCCGCCGAACCTCACGCAGCAGGTTGTCGCACTGGCGCTCGGCATTGAGTACCCGCCACAACGCGGCGACAAACTCCTCATGGTCCTCCCCACTGCTCTGCTCCCCGAGCGTGCAGGCAATGGCGAGCGCCCTCACATGGTCCTGAGTGGCCGCGAGGACCTCTCCGGCCAGTCGCCGCATCACCTGATGCACGTCACCTTGCCAGCCTTGGTGGTGATTGTCGGCGATCAGCGACAGGAGGAAAATCGCCTCCTCGAGATAATCGGCCACATCGTCGGCACGCTCGATCAAACGGCTGAACGGTTCCCAGCGCGGATGACGCTCGGCGCGGGTACGTGAGTGTATTACCAGCAGGTCGGCTTGGCGCTCCCATTCCTTGGCGCGCTCGGCCAGTTTGCGCGCAGCCTTCCGGTCACGCTGATGTCCATGTGCAAGAGCATCGCGCACGCCCTCGGCGAGCACATGACAGTACGCCGCATGTTCGGTCAACAAATCGAATTCGTCGCGCCGCCGCCGCATATGACGTACCAGCAGCAGCCGCGTTTCGTCCGCGATCAGCGCGACGGGCTGTCGCTGCTGCATGGCCTGGCTGGAGAGTTGCAATACCTCGACGAGAAAGGCCTTCGCCTGCGCGGTGCCCATCACTTGGTCTAGGCGGTCGCCGATGTGGAAGTAGTCGGCACCCAAGGCCTGCATGGCCGCGTAGATCAGGCGTTCGCCTCCAGCCACCAGCCAGGCCATGTGTCCCACCTCGCGATGCGCCGCTTCGATGAGGATGTCCACCGCTTCGGGCTTGCTGACGAACTGCACCAAACGCTTGCGGGCGCGGTTCCAGTCGATCAGGAAGACGATGCACGAACCGATGCCTTCCAGGATGTGCTGCAGCGCAGCCTCGTCCTGGCAAGCGAAGGTCGCGGTGCCGACATGGTAGGATTGTCCCGCGTTGAGACCCACCGTGGTACGCGTTTCCAGCTCTGACCAGCTCGCCCCGAGCTCGGCCAGCATGGCCTGGAAGAAGGCGAAGCGCTGGCGGTGCAGGTCAGAATAGATCAAGGCGATACCCAAGCCCTCCACTTGAACCACCAGCACATGGACGTCGTTGGCACCGATATCGTTCTGCAACAGCAGGCGCCCATTGCCGCGGGTGGCGGCGGTATCGAGGCCTGGATGGTCCAGCTTGAGCACGCGGGTGCGATTGAGTCCGCGCATGAACGCGGCAACCCGAGGGCGATCCTCGTCGTTCAGCTGCCAGACGTGTGCGCCATCGATAGTCTCGCTCGACAACTCGACCGCCATGCGGTTGAGTGCCTTGTGTAGATCCATCACCAGCAGGTGCAGGCTGTCCTCCGTCCCGCGCTTGCCGCTGGTCAGCACCTTCAGTTGCGCGGCCTCGAGCGTATCGTCCGTCAGCGCATCGAGCCAGGCGCACCACTGCTTCACCCGGCTGTCCAGTTCGGATTCGGCGGCGCCTTCGAGTAGTGGGCGCGCCATGATGCGCAGATCGTCCCGTAGCAAGGCAGCAACACGAGGAAGGTCGGGAATGTGCAGAGCTTTGCCTTCCCGGTAAGCCGTGCCAGGCAAGTCCTTGAGCCAGGAGGCGCCGACTTGCGCGCTGGCCAGTTCACGGCTCAGATCCAGCAGCGCCGCATGCGGCTGCTCGGCATGGGACTGGGCGGCCTGCAGCACCGTCAGATACAGCTTCAGCCGGTCATTGGCTGCCAGCGCTGCGGTGATCCAGGCCGGGCGCAACAACTGCATCTGCCCCAGAGACGCGACGACATCGAGTTTCTCCATGCGGCCCCCAGGTTCACAACCGCAAGCGTGGTGCTTGGCAATTTTACGTCGCTAGTTATTTCAATCCTGTGGCCATCATCAGTCTGCCTGACGGGCAAGCCGGCTCCCCCATCGACCATCCGCTTGGCTTTCTCGCGTTCAAGTGCAAAGGAGCTGGCGTGGCTCAGCAGGTTATCGTAATTGATCGCCTGCTCGGCGCTGCCCTCTTGCGTGGCCAGGAAAGGTTCCTGCATCAATAATTGCCGCGATAGGTGGAGTGCACATTGGGGGCGTCGTGACCGACTTTATGCCTTCTTGGGATAGTCGAGTATGACTTTTGTAGGCTTAATCTTGCCGATGTCCGCCCACGATTTCGCAGCGAAATCGAATTTGGCGACGGCGCACGTCGGCAGGTGGTCGATCTTGCTCGAGAGGCGATGTGCCAGTTCGTCCAGCGCGGGATTGTGGCCAACCAGCATCACCTGCTTCAGCTTGTCATCAAGCGTTCGAATGACCTCGAGCACATCATCCGCCTGGGAGGCATACAGCTCATCATTCACCACGATATCCTTGCACCTGTAATCGAGCATCTTGGCAATGACCTCCGCCGTTGCCAGCGCGCGTATCGCCGGACTCGACAGGATCCGATCGGGCTTCACATCCCGCTTCGCCAATCGTTTGCCCATTTTGGGCACATCGCTCTTACCCCGGTCCGTCAAGGGCCGGTCTTGATCGGGCAAGGTAACCTCGTCCTTACTCGACTTGGCATGACGAACGAGAAATAGCGTTTTCATTGCACTCATCCCTTGTACGTCCGGAAGGAAAAGCCCATTTCCATTGTAGATCATGCTTGAGCGGCACAATCGCAATCGTCTTTCGGCTCGCAACCAAGGGCGGCATCCACGACAGCACTGATTCAACCTAACTGTTCAGTCCCGGAGAGCCATGGTGCATCCTTTTCGTGTCGGCGATGCGGATCAGCTCGCGAAGATCTGCACCAGCTCTTCGAAAATGCCTGCCTCGATCCAGCCCGGGTCTGCTGGTAGACCACCTACCAGGGCGGCAGGTCGTGAGGCATCTCGCGCCAGAGCAGCCCACCACGAGCAATGTAGCGCAAGGCATTGAAGACCTCGCGCACGCTATGGACGCGATGGGCGGAGGATTCAGGCATCAGCGCCAAATAGGGTGCCACGAAGGCCCATTCTCGTCGCTGACATCGGTTGAGTGAGGGTTTCGGGTTATCGTCTGCATGAGTGCAAACGATAAGCAAATCAGGGATTAATAACAGACTCTTAGGCCACTGATCATGGACCTGCTTTGGGCAAATGAAGCTATGACCAGCCTGGGCCGATCATGCCCCTGTTAGTTCCAGAGGTCACAGTACCCGGCGGCGCCAGTCTTCCCAGGTAATGACCACAGTCGCGGAGCGCGGTCGCTTGTCCGGGCCGTCCGGCCAGGTCTCGGTGGGGTGTTGGATGTTGAGGAACAGTGTGCGGAAGTCCGGGGTGGCGGTGATGCCGGTGACCTCGCAGCCCACGGGGCCGACCAGGAAGCGCTTCAGTTCGCCGCTCTCGGGATCGGCCACCAGCATCTGGTTGTTGCCGAACGGCCCGTCGCTCAGTTGGCTACCGCTCATGTCGGTCTGGATCCACAGGCGTCCCTCGGGGTCGAACCAG
>NZ_BAAGYK010000016.1:0-53044 GCF_054779355.1 Azotobacter armeniacus | reverse complement strand
CAAGTTTGGCCTGTAACGACAGCCGCCTTCAGGCGGCCCCACTACTTGCCCCTTTGAGGGGCTAACAGAATAAAGCCCCCGGCTTTGCCGGGGGATACTTACTCCTTTTCTTGATCTGGATCGCGGGCACTCGGCGTCGCATAGCCCGAGGCGGCAAGCTATATGCCTATCGAGCGGCATGCGACGAGCTTGCCTGATCGGGCCGGCTGAGGCGGTGCGGCGCAGCAATCCAAAGAAACCTTCCAAGAGGGAGTTGCCAAGCCGGGAGCCTTCTTTCTTATATTCATCTATTCATTGTTGTCTGACTGCTTTTAGCAAAATGTGTGCCTATTCTCTATTTTTATGTATTAAACTTATTGATATCAATAAGTTATATTGTAATTGATAAGGCTGTATAAGTGTCGTCTATGGCCATATCCACGTCCCGATATGTCATTTTTCATACAACGCTACAAAAGTTGACGCCTGATTGATGGCTATATGCCATGCTTTGTGGTGAAGGACTTTAACCCAGTGTCACCCCCCTTCACCAACGCATGCTGGGCCTGTCCTGGGCGCACCCGCAGCAGGGTGTTGATGGCGGCCAGTTTCAGGGGGGGCCGAGGAAGTTGGTCGCGGTGGCGACATCGCGTCCGCTGGCCTGGATCGAAAGGGGCAGGGCGAGGGTGCTTGGCAGACATGCCAGCAGTCTGCTCATGGGGGCTGTTTTCTGGGTGGAGGGAGCGGGTGAAACTTGTCGTCACGAGCGCAAGCCCCCTTCCATGGCTGCGGGCTTGCCGTATCCTGCGTGCGCCCCGCCACAGAAGGACCATCAGATATGCCGACCCTCCACGAAATGCTGGAACGCTTCCAGGACAATTACGCCTTGGGCGACGACGCGATCGACAGCACCCACCTCGAATTCCTCGAACTCTGCCTGGCCGCCGCGAATGCCAAGGGGCCGGGGTTCGCCGAGAAATTCAAGGCCCTGTTCGAGCACACCAGCCGCCACTTCGCCGACGAGGAGGCCAAGATGCAGGCCACCGGCTATCCCGCCTTCGGCGAGCACCGCGCCAACCACCAGCGCATCCTCGGCGACATGGATCGCTTCTGCCAGCGCGCCGCCGCCGGCCGCGCGCAGATGGCCCGCGCCTGGTTGAACGACAGCCTGCCGGCCTGGTTCGACCTGCACGCCAAGACCATGGACAGCGCCCTGGTGGTCCATCTCCACCAGCACGGCTGAGACGCCGCGCACAAATCCGCCGGCTGCCCGGCAACCTCTCCCGCGCCGAGGCCGGATAATTCCGGCCTGCCGCCGCCCGCTCCCGGGCGCGGCACGCTTCCAGCATCGACCCTTCGCCTTCCCGCCCCGACAAGGAGCCGTCATGTCCATGCTTCGCGCCATCCACTGATCCGTCTTCAGCCTGGCCCTGCTCGCCGCCGGCACCGCCCAGGCCGGCGGCACGGCGGACGTCCTCATCCAGCCGGTCGCCAGCCGCTTCCCGACCCTCAGCGTCGACGTGAACGTCCGCGACGCCAGGACCGGCGCGCCGATCCGGGGCCTGACCAAGGAGCACTTCAGCGTCACCGAGGATCTGCGCGAGGCCGCGATCCTCGGGCTCGAGAGCCTGCGCCCGGACGCGGCCGACGAGCGCGGCATGGACTTCGTCTTCGTGTTCGACGACACCTGCAGCATGGCCGAGGAGATCGACGGGCTGATCCAGCGCACCCTGGAGTTCGCCAACATCGTCCAGTCCTCCGGCTTCGACTACCGCTTCGCGCTGATCTCCTTCGGCGACGAGCTGCGCCACAAGGTGGACTTCACCTCCTCGGCCAGCGACTTCAAGACGGCGGTGGCGGCCCTGCGCGCCGACGGCGGCGGCGACGAGCCGGAAAATGCCCTGGAGGCCCTGCGCTGTTGACGGCTCACATGGGTAGCCATGGAAACCCACAGGCCATGGCTACCCTGCTCTCGTGATTTCGCTTCAGCCTGTCGTGGCGGAACGCCACGGCGCGGTAATGCTTCAGCCGCGCAAAGGCGTTCTCGACCAGATGCCGGTAGCGATACAGCCCCCGGTCCAGATCGGCATTGCCCTTGATCGAGCTGCGCTTTCGGGGAATGACCGCCCGGGCGCCCTGCGCTTCGATCCGTTCGCGGATGCGCTCACTGTCATGGCCCTTGTCGGCCACGATCACCGCGGCAGACGGCAGTTGCGCAATCAGCTCGGGGGCCGAGCTACAGTCGTTGACCTCGCCCCCGGTGATCTCGAAGGCCAGGGGCAGTCCATGCGCATCGACGGCCAGGTGGAGCTTGCTCGTGTTTCCTGCCCGGCTTTTACCGATGGCTTCGGGCTGGTCGCTGGCCGCACCGGCACTGTGCTGGTGGGCCTTCACATAGGTGCCATCGATGAAAGCCCATTCGAGATCGGGCTCCTCGATCAATGCCTGGAAAACCTTGAGCCACTTGCCCGCCGCCGACCACGCGTTGAAACGCTTGTAGACCGAGCTCCAGCCTCCGAAGGCGCTGGGCAGGTCTCTCCACGGGCAGCCTGCGCGCATCCGGTAGAGCATGCCCTCGACCGTCATGCGCAGACCCGGCTTGTGGTGAATGGCTTGCTGAAGCAGAACCTTTTCCAGCTTCGACCAGAGTTCGTCACTGAGCATCGATCGGGGCATTGCAAACTCGCAGGGGTATCGGTGTGGGAGCCTGAATTCTGCGGGTTTGCTCTTCTTCATCAACGCCTCTGGCTCGAAACGTCAACCCCTAATCCTCCAGCGCCTCGTAGCAGTCGGGGGTGAAGCGTGGCGTGCAGATGCAGTAGAAGGCCAGTTCGCTGTCGCCGGTGTTGGCGATCTTCTGCAGTGTGCCCGCCGTGATGATGACCAGGTCGCCGGGGCCCACCGGCTCCGGGGGCTGCTGGCCGACTGCGACGAGGCCGCTGCCGTGCAGGATGAGGTAGCGCTCGTCCACTCCGTGCAGCCGGTGCAACTGGGTGGTTTCGCCCGGCGCCACCGTCGCCAGGGCGATGGACACCGCCGGATCGCCGGCAACGTTCCACAGCTCAAGGATTCGGCAGCGTTCCGCAGTCAGGAAGGCCGTAGCGGGATCGGCCCGTACGATCGACGACTTCATGGCCGCTTCTCCGATTTTTCCGGTGCTGCCGGCGAGCGTTGCGCGCCGCGCCGCAGGAGGGCGCCGAGGGTCGGCAGCCAGGCGGCGAAGCGCCGCAGGAAGTCCGGCAGCAGGCGGAAGATGCAGAGTGCCACCAAGGCGTTGACCAGCGCGGCGACACCGAACAACTCCGGGATGGAGAGTCCCGCGGCCAGCAGGACGCCGGCGGCGAGCGCGCCCACCACCATGAACAGGGCGTTGAGGATGTTGTTGGCGGCGACGATGCGCGCGCGGTGGGCGGGGGCCGAGCGCAGCTGCACCAAGGCATAGAGCGGGACGATGAAGAGGCCGCCGAACAGGCCGAGGGCGAACAGCGCGAACAGCACATACAGAGTGCCCGGCGCCGCCAGCAGCGCCATGACGGACAGCGGCGCGACCGGCGGAGTGGCGGGGCTGACGAGGGCCAGGTTGAGGCCGAACAGACTGAGGCCGATCGAGCCCAGCGGCACCAGGCCGATCTCCACCCGGTGCGCCGAGAGGCGCTCGCAGAGCAGCGAGCCGCTGCCGATCCCCAGGGTGAAGACAGTGAGCAGCAGGGCCACGCCGCCTTCCGCGGCGCCGAGCACGTCCTTCGCGTAGGCCGGGAACTGGGCGAGCAGCAACGCGCCGTACAGCCAGAACCAGGAGATGCCGAGGATCGCCAGGAATACCAGGCGGTCCTCGCGGGCGAAGCCGATGCTGCGCCAGGTCGCCCCGAACGGGTTGGGGTTGAGGCGCAGGCTGGGCTCCGGCGGGGCCGCCGTGGGGATGCGCCGGCTGCCGAGATAGCCGACCACGGCGACGAGCAGGCAGCCAGCGGTGATCCACAGGGTGCCGCCTGCGGAGCCGGCGAGCAGGGCGCCGGACAGGGTGCCGGCGAGGATGGCAACGAAGGTGCCGGCCTCGATCAGCGCGTTGCCGCCGACCAGTTCGTCCTCGCCCAGGTGCTGCGGCAGGATGGCATACTTCACCGGGCCGAACAGGGTCGACTGCAGACCGAGGAGGAACAGGCTGGCCAGCAGCATCGCCAGGCTGTGCAGCCAGAAGCCGGCGCCGGCGAGCAGCACGATGACGATCTCCAGCAGCTTGACCTGGCGCGCCAGGAGGGCCTTGTCGTACTTGTCGGCGAGCTGTCCGGCGGTCGCCGAGAGGAGGAAGAACGGCAGGATGAACAGGCCCGCCGCCAGGTTGGCCAGCACGCTGGGGGACAGCGTGGTCCACTGCGCGGTCTGGAAGGTCAGCAGGACCACCAGGGCGTTCTTGTACAGGTTGTCGTTGAAGGCGCCGAGAAACTGCGTGACGAACAGCGGGCCGAAGCGACGGGCCCTGAGCAGTTCGAATTGTGAACTCATGTCGGAACCTCCTCGGCCATGCGCTTGAGGGCGAGGTAGTCGGTCTTGCCGCTGCCGAGCAGGGGCAGCGCGTCGATCCGGCGGATCACCCGTGGCACGGCCAGCTCCGGCGCGCCGATGGCCTTGGCCGCGGCGAGCAGGTGCTCGCGGACGAGCTCCGGAGCGGTGGTGAAGAGCACCAGCGCTTCGCCCCGGGCGGCGTCGCTGCGTGTCGAGGCGGCATGGGCGAAGTCAGGGGCGGCGCTCGCGGCGATACCTTCCACAGCTTCCAGCGAGATCATCTCTCCCGCGATCTTGGCGAAGCGCTTGAGGCGGCCGTGGATGTGCAAGAAGCCGTCGGCGTCGAAGCTTGCGATGTCGCCGGTGGAGTACCACCCGGGGCGGATCGCCGGCGGCGGCTGGATGACGCCGGGACGGTCGAACAGCAGATAGCCCTTCATCAGGTTCGGCCCCTTCAGGTGTAGAGCGCCGCCCTCGGCAATGCCGGGCACCGGCTCCAGCTCATGCTCGATGCCAGGCAGCAGCTGGCCGACGCTGCCGTTGCGGCAGGCCATGGGCACGTTGACCGCCACCACCGGGGCGCATTCGGTGACGCCATAGCCCTCCAGGATGCGGATGCCGAACTTGTCGATCCATTGCTGGCGCACGCTTTCGGTCAGCCGCTCGGCACCGGCGACCACGTAGCGCAAGCGGCCGAAATCATAGGGATGGGCGAACCGGGCGTAGTTGCCGAGGAAGGTCGAGGTGCCGAACAGCACGGTACAGTTGCGGTCGTAGACCAGTTCGGGAATGACCCGGTAGTGCAGTGGGGTGGGGTAGAGGAACACTTGGCAGCCGGCCACCAGCGGCAGCAGCGCGCCGCAGGTCAGGCCGAAGGCATGGAACAGCGGCAGGGCCACCATGAACTTGTCCTGCGGGGTGAAGTCGGCCACCGCGCGGATCTGCGCGACGTTGGCCAGCAGCGAGGCATGGCTGTGGACGACGCCCTTGGGCTTGCCTTCCGAGCCCGAGGTGAACAGCACCACGGCGGCATCCTCGGGCTGCTGGGGGAGAGCGGCGCGGCGCGGGAAGAGCAGGTGGCCGAGCACCCACAGGCGATCGATGAGGCCGAAGCCAGCCCTGAGATCCTCCAGATAGTGCACGCGGATGTCCGGCACGGCCCCGAGCAACTGGCCAAGGCGCGCCTTCTCGACGAAGGTGCGGGAGGCGATGATGGTCCTGATGTCGGCGGTAATGCAGGCGGCACGCAGCCCTTCGGGGCCTGCCGTGTAGTTGAGCAGGGCTGGGATGCGCCTGCCCAGCGACAGGCCGAGCAGCAGGCCGAGAGTCGGTGCGGCGTTGGGGGCGAGCACGCCGACCACCTCGCCCGGCGCGCTCAGGCGCGAGGTCAGGCGGGCGACGGCCAGCGTCATCTTGAGCAGGGAGCCGTAGGACTCCTCCTGCAGGCGGATGTCCTCCACCACCCGGTGGTTCGTGCCGAAGGTCTCCCTGGCATTGAGGAAGGCCTCGTACAGGGTGCGCTGCGGACAGGTGGCGACCAGCATGTCGAGCAGGATGTGGCGCAGCAGCTCGCCTGCGCGGTGGCGGCGCAGCCTGGCCGACGGCAGGTCGGGCATGGGGATCTGCCGGGGCGGGCGGATCGAGATGCGCACCTTGGGAAACGCCTTGCGCGGGAAGACCCCGGCCAGGCGGCCGAAGTAACTCTGTGCTGCGCCGTCGATGCGCACCGGCACGACGGTGGCGCCGGTCTTGGCGGCGACGAAGGCGGCTCCATCGTAGACCTTCATCAGCGAGCCGGTGCGGGTGATCCGGCCTTCCGGGAAGACCGCCACCGGTTGTCCGCTTTCCACCAGTCTGACGATCTGCTTGACCGCCAGCGGGCTGCTCGAGTCGATCGTGAGGTGTAGCACGAAGCGTAGCAGGAAGCGGAACAGTGGGTGGCCGGCGACCTGGGTGTGCACCGCGAACACCGCGTCCACCGGCAGGAACACGCCGAGCAGCAGGCCGTCGAGGAAGGATTCGTGGTTGGCGACGATCAGCGTGCGCGGATTGTCGAATACCTCCCGATCGCCCTGGACCTCGACCCGGAACAAGGCCTTGAGGAGGAGGCGCAGAATGGTCTTGAGCATGATCTGTCTCTGGCATGGAAGAACCTCCAGCATGGCGGCTCTCGGTTAAAAGTGAAACCTTGTCGAAAAAAGTCGTGCAGAATTGCCGGACAAGTAGCGGAAAACGATACCTTTCTCCGATGAGCGAACTCGACCGCCTGGTAGGTACCCTCAAGCAGCGCCTGAAGCTCCAGGGCATCACCTATCGCGAGCTGGCCGTGCGCCTCGGCCTGTCTGAGGCGAGCGTCAAGCGCATGTTCGCGACCCGTCGTTTCAGTCTCGACCGGCTGCTCGAGATCAGCCACCTGCTCGGCTTCAGTCTTGCCGAACTGGCCCAGGAGGCGGCGCTCAGTGGGACCCGCCTGCATACCCTGAGCGAGACCCAGGAGCGCGAGTTGGTCTCCGACGAGAAGCTGCTGCTGGTAGCGGTCTGCGTGCTGAATCATTGGGCGATCGGCGAGATACTCGGCGTCTACCGGCTCAGCGAGGCGGAATGCATCCAGCGCCTGGCCCGGCTGGACCGCCTGCGCCTGCTCGATCTGCTGCCGGGAAACCGCGTCCGCCTCAATGTCGCGCGGGATTTCGACTGGCTGCCGGGGGGGCCGATCCGTCGCTTCTTCCACAATCAGGGGCTGGCGGATTTCCTGAAGAGCGATTTCGCCGCTGCGGACGAGGTCATGGCCTTCTCCCACGGCATGCTTACCGAGTCGGCGCTGGCCAAGCTGCAGGCGGAGATCCGCACGCTGCGCCGGCGGTTCGCCGAACTGCATGAGGAAAGCCTGGCTGCGCCCCTGGCGAAGCGGCACGGAACGGGCATGCTGTTGGCGCTGCGCGAGTGGGAGCTGGGCGCCTTCACCCGGCTGCGGCGGAATGCTTGAGGAGCGGGCGGCGAACGGTCGTCCTCATCGCCAGGCAGGCTGCGTGCAAAAGTGGAGCCCGAAAAGAAAACTCCCCCTGCAGAGAGGGGGAGTGGCGAACAGGCCTAATGGAGCATCCTTGCTGAAGAAATGGGAAAATCGAGCGATCGATTAAACCGGACCGCGGTGCTCGCGCTGGACGGTGGAGATGAAGCCGAGGGCGTCGGCGAAGGCAACGGTTTCGTACTTCGGCTTGTAGTCGGCCAGGCCTTCGGCCATGGTGATGACCTTGTCTTCGGCGCTCTGGCCTTTGAAGTCCTCCTTGTCCAGACGCAGGTCGTCCATCATGGTGTTCCAGATGGCGCCTTCTTCGTGGGGCTGAAGGATCATCTTGACGCCGTCAAGTTCGGTGTAAACCGGCTTGCTCAGGTTGCTCACGTAGAAGATCACCTGTACGTCGCTGGCCAGGTCGCCCTTGTAGCGCTCGAAGAAGGGCGGCAGGTAGGCCAGTTGCTCCAGGCCACCGGAAACCATGCTCAGCTTGTCGTTCTTGAACAGCAGGCCGGCTTGCTTCAGCACGGCTTTCGGCGGCAGGCGGCGGCCGGCGTCGTCGGCGATTTCGCCTTCGATCACGACCAGGTCGCCACGGAAGGCTTCGACGCCGGCTTCGGTGGTTGCGCCCTTGACGCTGAGGTTGCACAGCAGGGATTGGTCTTCGTAGCTTTTCAACAGCATGGTTGGCTTCTCGTCTAGATGAAGGAAGAGAGGTCAGGCCACTTCCGTGGCACTGGGGTTGGCGAGGGCGAGGAGACTGCTCCAGTCGGCCTCGATCAGTTGCAGGTTCTTGCGCTCGCAGACCTTGCGTTCTTTGTCGCTTGGCTGATCGATCAGGACCCAGCCGGCCGGTTCGGCGGCATCGTAGATCAGATCGCTCATCACCATGCGCTCGGTGTCGCGGTTGTAGTGCTGGCCGAGGAACAGGTAGCGCTTGTTCTTGCGGCGCAGCTTGACCCAGTCGGGAATGGCGAAGCCGCCCATCAGCTCGGTGATGTAGTCGACGAAGTCGGCATCCGAGGCCACGTAGCCGGGCTTGGGCAGCGGCGTGCCGAGCGGCTTGAACAGCACCGGCAGGTCGGCATCGACCTGCTCCAGGGCGATCTTGCGGTACTTGCCGTCCTCGAACTGGTACAGGTCGAAGCGGTAGGGCGTCGCGGCGATGCGCGCGGCGCCGACCACCAGGGTGTGCTTGCGCTCGGCATCGATATAGCAACGCTGCAGCTGGGTGTCGCGGTTGCAGTCGATGATGTAGGGCAGGTCGAGGCTGGCCAGCCACTGGTGGACAGGTGACGGGGTCCAGTTGTCGCCGCCGTAGACCTGGGTCAGGAAGCGCTCGATGAAGCTGCGGCCTTTCTTGTTCTCCAGGTGCATGGCGGCCCGGGAGAATTCATACATGAGACGCGGCGACATCGGCTGGCCGCCGGTCATGGCGAGGATCAGGCTGTCGCTGTCGGCGGGAATCGGCTTGCCCGTGTCGCGATCGACGACTCCGCGCAGAACGCCCGGGCCCAGGTAGGGAACTATGTCGCCCGAGCCGAGCTGGGCGAGGATTTCCTTTAACAAACTGTTGGTCACTGGACTCTCCTGCTGAAAGAAGGGCAAGAATCGACAACCCTTTGCAATATCCGAGCCGGATGGCATTGCTCGGATAACTAACTGAAAATAAAGGAATTTATTGCATGTTGCGGGGTGGCTTGTCGTGACCGTGGGCCAGGATGGGGCGCGGCTTCGCGACAATTGTCGGTTTTGTCACAGGCGTGGGGGTGGGGTGGCAGTCGGGTCGGGGGAGGATGTCGGGACATTGTTCGGTTGTAGCAATTACAACAGTCGGAGTAGGGGGATTGTAGGGGGATTGTTATGTATCAAACCGCCCGGCAGGCCTGTATTCTGTAATTTAATCATTATAAATCAATTACTTATGTTTTGGTGGTGGGTGCTGGCACAGACGCTGCATTGTGATCAGGGCGCGGACTTGTTCAGGCTTACGAGCCGAACTTTCAAGTGGAAATGCAACCTGAGGAACTTAACTATGGCTATGCGTCAATGCGCCATCTACGGCAAGGGCGGTATCGGTAAATCCACCACCACTCAGAACCTCGTGGCGGCCCTGGCCGAGATGGGCAAGAAGGTCATGATCGTTGGTTGTGACCCGAAAGCTGACTCCACTCGCCTGATCCTGCACTCCAAGGCCCAGAACACCATCATGGAAATGGCTGCTGAAGCCGGCACCGTGGAAGATCTGGAGCTGGAAGACGTGCTGAAGGTCGGCTACGGCGGCGTCAAGTGCGTTGAGTCCGGTGGTCCGGAGCCGGGCGTTGGTTGCGCTGGCCGTGGTGTGATCACCGCGATCAACTTCCTGGAAGAGGAAGGCGCCTACGAAGACGATCTGGACTTCGTATTCTACGACGTACTGGGTGACGTCGTGTGCGGTGGCTTCGCCATGCCGATCCGCGAAAACAAGGCTCAGGAAATCTACATCGTTTGCTCTGGCGAGATGATGGCCATGTACGCCGCCAACAACATCTCCAAGGGCATCGTGAAGTACGCCAACTCCGGTAGCGTGCGTCTGGGCGGCCTGATCTGCAACAGCCGTAATACCGACCGCGAAGACGAGCTGATCATCGCCCTGGCTGCCAAGCTGGGCACCCAGATGATCCACTTCGTACCGCGCGACAACGTTGTACAGCGCGCCGAAATCCGCCGTATGACCGTGATCGAATACGATCCGGCCGCCAAGCAGGCCGACGAGTACCGTACCCTGGCTCGCAAGGTCGTCGACAACAAGCTGCTGGTCATCCCGAACCCGATCACCATGGACGAGCTCGAAGAGCTGCTGATGGAGTTCGGCGTCATGGAAGAAGAAGACGAGTCCATCGTCGGCAAGGCCGCTGCCGAAGAGTGATAGCTCCGCTTCAGTAGGACGGGGCAGGGCAGATGGGCCCTGCCGGAGCGTCGCACTGCGCACTGCGCAGTGCGGCCCATCCGTTACCCGCAAATGAACGCAAAGCAATGAGGAGTCATACCCATGACCGGTATGTCGCGCGAAGAGGTCGAATCCCTCATCCAGGAAGTCCTGGAAGTTTACCCCGAGAAAGCCCGCAAAGACCGCGCCAAGCACCTGGCTGTCAACGACCAGTCGGTGACCCAGTCGAAGAAGTGCATCACTTCCAACAAGAAGTCCCAGCCTGGTCTGATGACCATCCGCGGCTGTGCCTACGCCGGTTCCAAGGGTGTGGTCTGGGGTCCGATCAAGGACATGATCCACATCTCCCACGGCCCGGTAGGCTGCGGCCAGTATTCGCGTGCCGGCCGTCGTAACTACTACATCGGCACCACCGGTGTGAACGCCTTCGTCACCATGAACTTCACCTCGGACTTCCAGGAGAAGGACATCGTCTTCGGCGGCGACAAGAAGCTCGCCAAGCTGATCGACGAAGTGGAAACCCTGTTCCCGCTGAACAAGGGCATCTCCATCCAGTCCGAGTGCCCGATCGGCCTGATCGGCGACGACATCGAATCCGTGTCCAAGGTGAAGGGCGCCGAGCACAACACCACCGTGGTTCCGGTGCGTTGCGAAGGCTTCCGCGGCGTTTCCCAGTCCTTGGGTCACCACATCGCCAACGACGCAGTCCGTGACTGGGTCCTGGGCAACCGTGACGACGACAACAGCTTCGAGACCACTCCGTACGACGTAGCTATCATCGGTGACTACAACATCGGTGGTGACGCCTGGTCCTCGCGCATCCTGCTGGAAGAAATGGGCCTGCGTTGCGTGGCTCAATGGTCCGGCGACGGCTCCATCGCCGAAATCGAGCTGACCCCGAAGGTCAAGCTGAACCTGGTTCACTGCTACCGCTCGATGAACTACATCTCCCGTCACATGGAAGAGAAGTACGGTATCCCATGGATGGAGTACAACTTCTTCGGTCCGACCAAGACCATCGAGTCGCTGCGTGCCATCGCCGCCAAGTTCGACGAGACCATCCAGAAGAAGTGCGAAGAAGTCATCGCCAAGTACAAGCCTGAGTGGGAAGCGGTGGTCGCCAAGTACCGTCCGCGCCTGGAAGGCAAGCGCGTCATGCTCTACATCGGTGGTCTGCGTCCGCGTCACGTGATCGGCGCCTACGAAGATCTGGGCATGGAAGTCGTGGGTACCGGTTACGAGTTCGCTCACAACGACGACTATGACCGTACCATCAAGGAAATGGGTGACTCCACCCTGCTGTACGATGACGTCACCGGCTACGAATTCGAAGAATTCGTCAAGAAGGTCAAGCCCGACCTGATCGGCTCCGGCATCAAGGAAAAGTTCATCTTCCAGAAGATGGGCATTCCCTTCCGTCAGATGCACTCCTGGGATTATTCCGGCCCCTACCACGGCTTTGACGGCTTCGCCATCTTCGCCCGTGACATGGACATGACCCTGAACAATCCGTGCTGGAAGAAGCTGCAGGCTCCCTGGGAAGCTGACAAAGCTGCCGAGAAAGTCGCCGCCAGCGCTTGATAGTCCGCAATCGTACGCAACGTCCGCTGTGGGCGGGCCGCCCGCCCGCAGCCGACATCCGTTATCGCCGTCCACAGATGAGTGGGGCGTAGGAGAGAGTCATGAGCCAGCAAGTCGATAACATCAAAGCCAGCTACCCGCTGTTCCGCGACGAAGAATACACGGACATGCTCGCGCGCAAGCGCGACCAGTTTGAAGAGAAGCATCCGCAAGAGAAGATCGACGAAGTATTCCAGTGGACCACCACCCAGGAATATCAGGAGCTGAACTTCCAGCGTGAAGCGCTGACCGTCAACCCGGCCAAGGCTTGCCAGCCGCTGGGCGCCGTCCTGTGTGCCATGGGCTTCGAGAAGACCATGCCCTACGTTCACGGTTCCCAGGGTTGCGTGGCCTACTTCCGCTCCTACTTCAACCGCCACTTCCGCGAGCCGGTTTCCTGCGTTTCCGACTCCATGACCGAAGACGCGGCGGTGTTCGGCGGCCAGCAGAACATGAAGGACGGTCTGCAGAACTGTAAGGCTACCTACAAGCCCGACATGATCGCAGTGTCCACCACCTGCATGGCCGAGGTCATCGGTGACGACCTCAACGCCTTCATCAACAACACGAAGAAGGAAGGCTTCATTCCCGACGAGTTCCCGGTGCCGTTCGCTCACACCCCGAGCTTCGTGGGCAGCCACGTGACCGGCTGGGACAACATGTTCGAAGGCATTGCTCGCTACTTCACCCTGAAGTCCATGGACGACAAGGTGATCGGCAGCAACGGCAAGATCAACATCGTCCCCGGCTTCGAAACCTACCTGGGCAACTTCCGCGTGATCAAGCGCATGCTCTCGGAAATGGGCGTGGGCTACAGCCTGCTCTCCGATCCGGAAGAGGTGCTGGATACCCCGGCTGACGGTCAGTTCCGCATGTACGCGGGCGGCACCACCCAGGAAGAGATGAAGGACGCGCCGAACGCTCTCAACACCGTGCTGCTGCAGCCGTGGCACCTGGAGAAGACCAAGAAGTTCGTCCAAGGCACCTGGAAGCACGAAGTTCCGAAGCTGAACATCCCGATGGGTCTGGACTGGACCGACGAATTCCTGATGAAAGTCAGCGAAATCAGCGGCCAGCCGATTCCGGCAAGCCTGACCAAGGAGCGTGGCCGTCTGGTCGACATGATGACCGACTCCCACACCTGGCTGCACGGCAAGCGTTTCGCCCTGTGGGGTGACCCGGACTTCGTGATGGGCATGGTCAAGTTCCTGCTGGAACTGGGCTGCGAGCCGGTGCACATCCTGTGCAACAACGGCAACAAGCGCTGGAAGAAGGCGGTCGACGCCATCCTCGAAGCTTCGCCCTACGGCAAGAACGCCACCGTCTACGTTGGCAAGGATCTGTGGCACCTGCGCTCGCTGGTCTTCACCGACAAGCCTGACTTCATGATCGGCAACAGCTACGGCAAGTTCATCCAGCGCGACACCCTGCACAAGGGCAAAGAGTTCGAAGTTCCGCTGATCCGTATCGGCTTCCCGATCTTCGACCGTCACCACCTGCACCGTCAGACCACCATGGGCTACGAAGGCGCCATGCAGATCCTGACCACCCTGGTGAACTCGATCCTGGATCGTCTGGACGAGGAAACCCGCGGTATGCAGGCTACCGACTACAACCACGACCTGGTTCGCTAAGTCGTAGTTCAGTGGTCCTGGCCGGGGCGGCGCGAGCCGCTCCGGCTCTTCCTTGGCGGCGGCTGCAGGTTCGGGCCTTCGGCGCCCACGGCCTGCGGCAACCGCCAAACCTGTCTAAGGAGCAAGCCCATGCCCAGTGTCATGATCCGCCGCAACGACGCAGGTCAGCTGACCTTCTACATCGCCAAGAAAGACCAGGAAGAAATCGTGATGTCCCTGGAGCATGACAGCCCCGAGCAATGGGGCGGTGAAGTCACGCTTGGCGACGGTTCGAGCTACTACATCGAGCCGATGCCGCAACCCAAGCTGCCGATCACCGTGCGCGCCAAGCGAGCCGGCGAGGCCTGATTCCATGAGTGCGCAACCGCCGTACGGCCAGGCCCCCCTGCCGGCCCATCTGGCCCTGCGCATCGCCCTGGCGGCACGCTCGCTCAAGGGGGTGGACACCGCCCACCTGCTGTGCGCCCTGATTGCCGCCGTTGGAGAACCCATCACGGAAGCGCGTCTGCGCAAACTGCGTGCTTCCCGCCTGCGTGCCCGTCTGATCGAGGCGTGCGGAGACGGAGCCCGGCCGACTCTGACCGACCGCCAGCTGCACAGTGCGCTCGGCCTGCTCAAGGGTCGTGGCGTGCGCATGCCGGAAGATCCCCTGCCGGTCCCCGAGCCCTATCGCGAGGGCGAATTCCAGGATTCGGTGCGTATCGCCTGCGCCTCCAACAGCGGCGAGCGCCTGGATGGCATCTTCAGCAATTGTGCACGCTTTCTCATCTACCAGATCTCGCCCCGCGAGAGTCGTCTGATCGACCTGCGTGAGCCCGGCTCCTGCCGCGAAGATGAAGACCGTCATGCGCGCCGGGCAGAATTGCTCGGCGACTGCCAACTGCTCTACACCCTGAGCATCGGCGGTCCGGCGGCGGCCAAGGTGGTTCGTACCGGGATCCATCCGGTCCGCCTGGCCCGTGCCCAGCCGGCCCGCGAGATCGTCGAGGAGCTGCAGCGGGTGCTGGCCATCGCGCCGCCCCCCTGGCTGGCCAAGGCCATGGGCGCCGAGCCCGACCAGCGTGTACGTTTCACCCAGTAACTGCTCCGGATGAGGACACAGCCATGATCAGCCAAACACTTCTCGATGACGTCATTCGTCAGGCCGAACAGGGGGGGCTGGGCGAAAGCCTGATCGCCAGCCTGCGCAGCGCCTATCCCGGCGTGCACTTCACCTGCTGCATGGACGACGATATCGTGGTCAACGCCAAGCCGGTCGCCGAGCGTCCGGGTTTCAACGTCTATCTGGTCAACTCCAGCGATCATTGCTCGGTGCTGAGCAACGACCTGGACTCCGCTTCCGGCGTCGTCCTGGCGGAAATCATCGAGGATTGAGGTGAGGCATGGCCGACGATCAAGGCGACATCACCCCCATCGGCGACTGCCGGGCCTGCAGCTTTCGCATGAATCTGCTGCTGACCGGCCGCTGCACGCCAGGCGATGCCTGCGTGACGGTGGAGAGCGGGCGGCAGATCGACCGCTTCTTTCGCAATAATCCGCACTTGGCCGTGAAGTACCTGGCCGACCCATTCTGGGAGCGCCGCGCCATCGCCGTGCGCTACTCGCCGGTGGAGGCGTTGATCCCGCTGATCCGCGACAGCGACGAGGTGGTCCGTCGGGCCGTCGCCTACCGCCTGCCCCGCGAGCAGTTGGGCGCGCTGATGCACGACGACGACCGCGAGGTGCGCATCACCGTGGCCGACCGCCTGCCGCTGGAACAGCTTGAACAGATGGCCGCCGACAAGGACTACCTGGTGCGCGCCTACGTGGTCCAGCGCATTCCTCTGGGCCGACTGTTCCGTTTCATGCGCGACGACGACCGCCAGGTGCGCAAGCTGGTGGCCAGGCGTCTGCCCGAGGAAAGCCTGGGGCTCATGACCCAGGACCCAGAGCCGGAGGTCCGGCGCATCGTCGCCTCGCGCCTGCGCGGCGACGACCTGCTCGAGCTGCTTCACGACCCGGACTGGACGGTGCGCCTGGCCGCGGTGGAGAACGCTCCGCTGGCCGCCCTGCGCAAGCTCGACGAGTCCGAACCGGAAGTCCGCCTGGCGATCGCCGAACGGCTCGCCACGTCCTAATCCCCTGCAACTGCCCCGCGCCGTCCGGCCGGGGCCGGCCTCCCGTACTCTTGTTGTCTTTCGCCCGGCGCCTGCGGGAATGCCCGTCGTGCGCTGTCTGCTTGTTGCAAACCCGACAGGAAGGCGCTTTTATGACAAAGCTTCCTTGGTGCAATTGCCTTTAAATCAATAGCTTGCCTTCTGGTACAGGCATTGCAATGATCCATTGCAAACGCTGCGTCAACGACCAGAGGGGTACGCGATGAAAGCCAAGGATATTGCCGAACTGCTCGACGAGCCCGCCTGCAGTCACAACAAGAAGGAAAAGTCCGGCTGCGCCAAGCCCAAGCCGGGCGCTACCGACGGTGGCTGTTCCTTCGACGGCGCGCAGATCGCCCTGCTGCCGGTTGCCGACGTGGCGCACATCGTCCACGGGCCGATTGCCTGTGCCGGCAGCTCCTGGGACAACCGCGGCACCCGCTCCAGCGGGCCGGACCTGTATCGCATCGGCATGACCACCGATCTCACCGAGAGCGACGTGATCATGGGGCGTGCCGAGAAGCGCCTGTTCCACGCTATCCGCCAGGCGGTGGAGAGCTACGCGCCGCCGGCGGTGTTCGTCTACAACACCTGCGTGCCGGCACTGATCGGCGACGATATCGAAGCGGTCTGCAAGGCCGCTGCCGAGCGCTTCGGCACCCCGGTGATCCCAGTGGACTCGGCCGGCTTCTACGGCACCAAGAACCTCGGCAACCGCATCGCCGGCGAGGCCATGCTCAAGTACGTGATCGGCTCCCGCGAGCCCGATCCGCTGCCCGCCGGTAGCGAGCGTGAAGGAATCCACGTGCATGACGTCAACCTGGTCGGCGAATACAACATCGCCGGCGAGTTCTGGAATGTCCTGCCGCTGCTCGACGAACTGGGCCTGCGGGTGCTCTGCACCCTGGCCGGCGACGCGCGCTATCGCGAGGTGCAGACCATGCACCGCGCTGAAGTGAACATGATGGTCTGCTCCAAGGCCATGCTCAACGTTGCCCGCAAGCTGCAGGAAACCTACGGCACGCCCTGGTTCGAGGGCAGCTTCTACGGCATCACCGACACCTCCCAGGCGCTGCGCGACTTCGCCCGGCTGATCGGCGACGAGGACCTGATGACCCGCACCGAGGCGCTGATCGAGCGCGAGGAACAGCGCATCCGCGCCGCCCTTGAGCCCTGGCGCGAGCGCCTCAGCGGCAAGCGCGTGCTGCTCTACACCGGCGGCGTGAAATCCTGGTCGGTGGTCTCCGCGCTGCAGGACCTGGGCATGAGGGTGGTCGCCACCGGCACCAAGAAGTCCACCGAGGAAGACAAAGCGCGCATCCGCGAACTGATGGGCGACGACGTCAAGATGCTCGACGAGGGCAATGCGCGGGTATTGCTGAAGACCGTCGACGAGTACCAGGCCGACATCCTCATCGCCGGCGGGCGCAACATGTACACCGCGCTCAAGGGCCGCGTGCCCTTCCTCGACATCAACCAGGAACGCGAATTCGGCTATGCCGGCTACGACGGCATGCTGGAACTGGTGCGCCAGCTCTGCATCACCCTGGAAAGCCCGGTGTGGGAGGCGGTGCGCCGCCCTGCGCCCTGGGACATCCCCGCCAGCCAGGACGCCGCGCCGAGCGCGCCGGCCCGTTCGGCGAACGCCTGAGGAGATCCGCGATGGCCGAGATCATCAATCGCAACAAGGCCCTGGCCGTCAGCCCGCTGAAGGCCAGCCAGACCATGGGCGCCGCGCTGGCCATTCTCGGCCTGGCGCGCAGCATGCCGCTGTTTCACGGCTCGCAGGGCTGCACCGCGTTCGCCAAGGTTTTCTTCGTCCGCCACTTCCGCGAGCCGGTGCCGCTGCAAACCACCGCGATGGACCAGGTCAGCTCGGTGATGGGCGCCGACGAAAACATCGTCGAGGCGCTCAAGACCATCTGCGAGAAGCAGAGCCCGGCGGTCATCGGCCTGCTCACCACCGGCCTGTCGGAAACCCAGGGCTGCGACTTGCACAGCGCGCTGCACGAGTTCCGCACCCAGTACGACGAGTTCAAGCACGTGCCCATCGTCCCGGTGAGCACCCCGGACTTCAGCGGCTGCTTCGAGAGCGGCTTTGCCGCCGCGGTCAAGGCGATCATCGAGACTCTGGTGCCCGAGCGGCGCGATCAGGTTGGGCGGCGCCCACGCCAGGTCAACGTGCTGTGCTCGGCCAACCTCACCCCGGGTGATCTGGAGTACATCGCCGAGAGCATCGAGAGCTTCGGCCTGCGGCCCCTGCTGATCCCCGACCTGTCCGGCTCGCTCGACGGCCACCTGGACGAGAATCGCTTCAATGCACTGACCACCGGCGGGCTGACCGTGACCGAGCTGGCCACCGCCGGGCAGAGCATCGCCACCCTGGTGGTCGGGCAGAGCCTGGCGGGCGCCGCCGACGTCCTGGCGGCACGTACCGGGGTACCCGACCGGCGCTTCGGCATGCTCTACGGCCTGGATGCGGTAGACGCCTGGCTGATGGCCCTGGCCGGGATCAGCGGCAATCCGGTGCCCGAGCGCTACAAGCGCCAGCGCGCCCAACTGCAGGATGCCATGCTCGACACCCACTTCATGCTCAGCGCCGCCCGCGTGGCCATCGCCGGCGACCCCGACCTGCTGCTCGGCTTCGACGGCCTGCTGCGCAGCATGGGCGCGCACACCGTGGCCGCCGTGGTGCCGGCCCGGGCCGCTTCGCTGGTCGCCTCGCCGCTGCCCGCCGTCCAGGTCGGCGACCTGGAGGATCTCGAACACGCCGCACGCACCAACCAGGCCCAGCTGCTGATCGGCAACAGCCACGCACTGGCCAGCGCCCGCCGCCTCGGCGTGCCGGTGTTGCGCGCCGGTTTCCCGCAGTACGACCTGCTGGGCGGCTTCCAGCGTTGCTGGTCCGGCTATCGCGGCAGCAGCCAGGCGCTGTTCGACCTCGCCAACCTGCTGGTCGAACACCATCAGGGTATCGAGCCCCATTGCTCGATCTATGCGCAGAAACCTGCAACCGAACAGCCGCAATGGAGGCACTGAGCGATGTCCAGCCCGACCCGACAATTGCAGATACTGGATGGTGAGGACGACGGTACCTTGCTGAAGGTCGCCTTCGCCTCGTCCGATCGCGAGCTGGTCGACCAGCACTTCGGCTCGTCGCGCTCCTTCGTCATCTACGGGGTCAATCCCGAACGCTCCCAGCTTCTCTCGGTCGTCGAGTTCGGCGAGCTGGAGCAGGACGGCAACGAGGACAAGCTGGTCAGCAAGATCGAGCTGCTCGACGGCTGCGTCGCCGTGTACTGTCGCGCTTGTGGCGCCTCGGCGGTGCGCCAGCTGCTGGCCATTGGTGTGCAGCCGGTCAAGGTAGCCGAAGGCGCACGCATCGACGAACTCATCGAAACCCTACAGGCCGAGTTGCGCGAAGGCCCTTCGGCCTGGCTGGCCAAGGCCATCCAGCGCACCCGCGGCCCCGACATGAAGCGCTTCGACGCCATGGCCGCCGAAGGCTGGGACGAGTAAGGCAGATTATTTTTTCAGCGAGGAAGCGTACATGTACTACGAAGAGCAACAAGAGCCCGTGGTGCAGGAAGACGACAAGTCCCTGCAAGACCCCCTCGTCCGCCAGATGGTGATCCAGCTGCGGTCCATGGACAGCTATGGCACCTACGACACCTGGAGCGATGCCCGCGTGCTCGATCCGTTGGTGCTGACCAAGGAACGCCGCAAGGCCATTCCGGTGGTCGGCGATCCGGACGAGACCACCATTTCCCGGGTCAAGGCCTACTACAACGCCCTTGCCCAGTTGATTGAGCGCGAGACCGGTCTGCTCGCCGTGCCGGTGATCAACATCACCCACGAGGGCTTCGGTCGCGCCCTGATTCTGGTCGGCAAACTGGTCGCCCTGGACAAGGTTCTGCGCGACGTTCACCGTTTCGGATTCGACTCCCTCGAGGCGCTGATCGTCGAGGCGCAGAAGCAGTTGGGCAAGGCGACCGCGCTGGTCAACGAGCACCGTACGGTCGCCGAACTCTGATTCAAGGGGACATCGATGAGCGAAGAAGACATCAAGGCCCTGAAGAAAGAAGTCAGCCAGAAGAAGCGTATCGCGACCGAGTGGGCCTCGCAGATTCACGACCTGGTCGAGGATCGCCTGTTCAACGACTACGACTCGCTACCGGAACTGGCCAGGCAGGCCCACCAGGCCTGTCTGGACTGGGCCGAAGCCAAGGCGCGTCTCGACGCGACCTGCGCCGCCTAGCCGGGCGGCGGCTTCGCTGCAGCACGGCGCGCCCGAGCGGCGTGCCCGGACCCAGGCTCACGAGGCCTGCGTCCTCTACATCGGGGCCTCGCGGCCCGAATCCTTGCGCCCGCCCTGGCGGCGGGCAGCTGCCGCCCGTGCCCACGAAGCCGGGCGGTGCCCGTCCCAAGGCCGGGCACCGACGAACAAAACCATTCAGAGCGGGCCTTCGAACCGCCTTTATCGATATCGACAACCGTTTGGCCTCCGCCACCGTGAAGGGGCGGGCAGGAGAAAAAAATAGATGGCTATGATTACCGGGCTTACCCGTGGCGGCTCCGCGTGGGTTCCGCAGTTTATTACCGTACTGAATCCGCAGACCTGCATCGGCTGCGGTCGCTGCTACAAGGTCTGTCCGCGCGATGTGTTCGAGCTGGCCGACCGTGCCGATCTCATGGAAGCTGACGACGACCATGACGACGACGAGATGATGGTCATGGCCATCAAGGATAGCCAGGACTGCATCGGCTGCACCTCGTGCGCCAAGGTCTGCCCCAAGCAGTGTCACACCCACGAAGCCGCGGCGGCTTGAGGAGGCAGAATCATGGCCAAGCCTGAGTTCCACATTTTCATCTGCGGTCAGCATCGTCCCGAGGGGCATCCGCGCGGCAGCTGCGGTGCCAAGGGTGCCGAGTCGGTATTCAACGCCTTCGCCCAGGTGTTGATCCAGAAGAACCTGACCAATCGCATCGCCCTGACCAACACCGGCTGCCTCGGCCCCTGCCAGGCCGGCGCCAACGTGCTGATCTATCCCGGTGCGGTCATGTACAGCTGGGTGGAGCCTGCCGACGCCGCGATCATCGTCGAGCAGCATCTGCTGGGCGGCGAGCCCTACGCGGACAAGCTCACCCCTGCCGAGATCTGGTAACCGACATGGCCGATGTGCTGCTGTTCGCTGCCGAGCGTGCGTTCTTTTCCGACAGTACGCCCCAGCCGCTGCGCTACCTGCTCAACAGCGCCCTCTGCGCCGGGACTCCCGATGCCGTCGAGGCGCTGTTGCTGGAGGCGCGCCGGCGCTGGCCAGAGGAGCCGGACGCGCACATCGGCCTGTACAAATTCTACTTCGTCAGCAGACGCTACGAAGAGGCCGAGGCGGCCGTCTGGGCGGCGCTGCGCGCTGCCGCCGGAGTGACCGGCTTCGACCGCAACTACCGCCGGCTGCACCTGGGTAGTGCCGACTGGAGCCGGCGCCAGGGCGCCGAGCGGTTGTACCTGTTCAGCCTCAAGGCGCTGGGGGTGATCCGCCTGCGCCGTGCCAAGGTGGCGATGGCCCGACAGGTGCTGGAAAAGCTGCTGGAGCTCGACCCCGGCGACGAGATCGGTGGCGCCGCCTTCCTGCATATCGCCCGTTCCTTCGACGAGGATACCGCTTGATGAATGCGACTCTCCAAGGGCGTCTGAAGGACGCCCGGCCGCTGTTCGCGGAAATCTGGCAGGCGCTGGCCAACAGCCTGCGCGCCGCTGGACTCGACCAGGGCCTGGCGGTGTCCGGCACGCCCCATACCCACGGCGAGTTGCGCGAGGACTCCTACGATCACAGCCAGTCCCTGTATGCCGAATGGCGCACGCCGGGAGGCGGCTATCTGGGCAGTGTGCTGGTGCACGGCGACGGCCAGGCCTTCGCCGAGTTCGACGTGCTGCTGCCGCACCCGCGCAAACCGCAGTGGGTGATCGAGGCCGCCACCGCCTGGGGCTACCGCGGTGCGCTGAAGAGCGAACTTCGTCTGCTGCCGGCGCTTGATTCATGAACGGCCTGTACGACTGGTTGCTGGGACATGCCGTCAGCGCCGCCAGCGACGAGCCGGTCGGGCGGGTCTGTCTCGGCCTTAGCTGGACCTTGGCGGAAGTCGGCGACGGCCTCGGCTTCGCCTTCGGCCCGCGCCAGGTGCCGCGCACCCTGAGTTGGGCCGGTACCCTGGGCGGCCAGGCGAGCGACCGCCTGTACCCCTGGTTGCTGTCTTGGGACAGTGCCGAGGCGGCGGTTGGGCTGGCGGTGGTCAATGCCGCGATCAACCGCGCCTCGCCCTGTTTGAGCCAAGCCCAGCCGCTGCGCGGCGACGCGCCCGGAAACCTGAGCGTCTTCGAACATTTCCGTCCGCGCCTGGAGGGGCGGAAGGTCGCGGTGATCGGCCATTATCCAGGGCTCGCGCAGCTCTGGCAGGACCTTCCCTACCAGTGCTTCGAGCGCCAGCCGCAGGATGGCGACCTGCCCGATGCAGCCGTCGAATACTTGCTGCCGGAGGCTGACTGGGTGTTCATCACTGCCAGCAGCCTGGCTAACAAGACCCTGCCGCGCCTGCTGGAGCTGTCATCGCACGCCCAGGTGGTGCTGATGGGGCCGAGCCTGCCGTGGATCTATGACTGGCGACGGTTCGGGGTGAACTACTTGGCGGGGGTGCGGGTACAGGATGCCCAGGCCGTGCGCCAGGTGGTCGCCGAAGGAGGCGGTACCCGGCTGTTTGCCGGACCGGTGGAATATGCCCTGTTGGCTCTGGACTCATGAACGAACAACAAACCACTCAAGATTTGTCGTGGCGGATACTGCTTTGCCACAAGCATCCGGTGAGCGCGCGTCTGCGCTTTCTGATCCCGACCGAAGGCGGCGTGGTGCTGCCGCAGGCCCTGCCCAAGCTGGCGGTGATTGCCGAGCAGGAACAGGAGGCGCCGGTGCAGTGCCATCCGGCCAGTGCGCTGCGCAGCCTGCAGGAGGCGCTGGATATCGACTGGCAACTGGAACTGGTCGGCGAGTTCCAACTGAACATGGAGGTGCCGGGGCAGGTCCTGCCCGTCTACCTGGCGGCCTTGTCGGGCCATGAGCTCTGCTCGCCGCCGCCCGGCACCCGCTGGATCGATCTGCCGCAGAGCATCGGCATGCCCTGGCTCGACCGCGAATTGCTGCGGCGGGTCTACGAGGTGCTGATCGGCTTCGGCTGATCGCCCGGGTGGAGCGGGTGCCGGGGCGCGATGCCCCGGCAGGCGGACTCAGGCAGGCAGCAGGGCCTTGGCCATCTTCGGCGACAACTGGTCCTTGCTGAACTGCGGTTCGTTCGGCGGATACAGCGCATCCTCGATGACGCTGAAGCCGGACTCCTTGACCAGGGCGAGGATGTCGCGGACTTTTTCGCAGGCTTTCAGCTTCTCGGCCAGGGCCGGATCCGCTTTGGCCTTCTCGGCAAAGGCCTTGATTTCCTTGATGGACATGCACTTCTCTCTTTTAGTGGTTGCAGAAGCCCCAGGTCATCAAACCTGGGTTCGGTGGCCTTATGCAAATACGGTGCCATTCGGAATATTTATTTAAAATCAAAAGGTTATTCTTTATTGGTTGTCGTATTGACGACAGTCGTCAACGCGCCTTGGCGCAATCGCGACAGACTCCTCTCAGTCCATCAGCGCCACCGACTTGATCTGCGCGTATACCCGCCGGTCCGGCACCAGTCCCAGCCGGTCGGCCGACAGGCGGGTGATCCGTGCGAGGATGCAGGCACTGCCCAGGTCCAGGCGGACCATGACTCGTGCCGGGTCGCGCTCGTGGAACAGGTCGATGATGCGCGCGTTGAGAATGTTGAGAATGCTGCTGCTGTGCGGCGGGTCCAGGGAGATGCTCACGTCCCGAGCGAAGATGCGCACCCGCGTCTCTGCGCCCGGCGGCAGGTGGCTGAGGGCGACGTGGAGGGTGCCGCCGGGCACCCGGATGGTGCTCAGTTGATAATGGGGGTCGTGGCGCTCCACCTGGCCGATGATCACCACCGCGGCTTCGTCGGGGTGGCTGAGCGGCAGGCGTGGATCGCTCAGTAGGCGGCTTGGTGGACCGCTGGCGAGCGTCTGGCCCTTGTCCAGCAGGACCAGATGGTCGGCCAGGCGGGTGACTTCGTCCTGGTTGTGGGTGACGTAGAGCAGAGGGATCTGCAGCCGATCGCGCAACTGTTCGAGGGCCGGGAGGATTTCCGCCCGGCTGTGGCGATCCAGGCTGGCCAGCGGCGCGTCCAGCAGCAGCAGGTCCGGGCTGGTCAGCAGCGCGCGGACGATGGCGACGCGCTGGCGCTGGTCGGTGGAGAGCTGCTCGGTGCGCTGGCCGAGCAGCCCTTCCAGGCCGAACAGGCTGATCGCTTCGTCGAAACCGAGGCGCCGTCGGGCGCGGGGAATGCGTCTATAGCCAAACTTGAGATTGGCTTGCACATCCAAGTGCAGGAACAGCTCGCTGGTTTGGCTGACGTAGCCCAGCGGGCGCAGATGGCTGGGGCGAAAATAGGCGCTCTCCTGCCACGGCTGTCCGCCAACGCGCAGGAATCCTTCGGCCCGTTCCAGTCCAGCGATGGCCCGCAGTAGGGTGGTTTTGCCGCTGCCGGAGCGGCCGAGCAGCACGCTGATGCCGGTCGCCGGCAGTTGCAGGCGGGCATCAAGCCGGAAGGCACCCTGTTGCAGGCACAGCTGTGCGTCTATGCCCTGTTCTGGCATCTGAAGTCTCCCGTGCCCAGGGGGGGCAGATAAAGGTAAGGGAAGCAGGCAGGATACTGGCGGACGCGGACGGCTCGGTCCCGCCGGATGAGCCGGACGATGCGGCTACCCGCTTGCCTCGCGGTCCTGCCCGCGCTGGCATTCCCGGAGGGCTTGTCGGCTAAGACACAAGACTGATTTATATGAGTAGATTTGTATATAAACAAACAAGCCAGGATGCAGCGAAAGCCCATGTGATTTCTTAATTTACCGTATTGGCAGAGCCCTTGCATCCAAGATTGGCAGCTATTTTAAATATATTAATTTATATAAATAATGAGTCCGTGCGCTCGGCTTGTCCTGCGCCGGTTCGTCATGCCATTGCCGTAGGGGTCCAAGGTCATGCTGGAAGCAATCTCCGCAACCGCGCTGTTGATCGACAGCTTCGCCTTCGCCCGCGAGGGCTTCGTCCTGCTGCGCGGCTGCCTCCCCGACACCCTTGTCGATCGGTACGCCGCAGCCGTGGCGGCCTACCGCCTGCGCTGTGAACCGTCCCGCGGGCAGCGCCAGGTCCACCCGCAGGTGCTGCGCCGGCGCGGCACCTTTCATCTGCAGGCGTCCGGCATCCTTGGTCTGGTGCTGCACGAGCGGCTGCTCGCACCGCTGAACATGCTGGCCGGTGAAAGAAGCTATCTGCTCGGCATCGATGCCCTGGAGAGCGCGCAGATGCTGCTCGCCTGCAATGCCTGCGTGGACAGTGCGCCCCATCTGGGCGTGCTGATCGCCCTGCGGCCGATCCCCCTCGAGGCCGGGCTCAAGGTCCAGCCGGGCAGTCATCTGGACAGCCGTCGCTCCCTGCGGCGGATGCTCGCCGCCGATCCGGCGCTGGCCGCTCAGCTGCAGTGGATGCATGAGGGGGGTGCGAGTCTGGAGCGGTGGCGCCAGCTCGAGGCGCGCCTGCTGCGGGCGCGTGCGCAGGAGCAGCCGGCCGGTCAGGCCGTGCGTCTGCTGGCGCTGCGCAAGGGCGATGTGCTGATCCAGCAGCAGGGGCTGCTCGCTGCGGCTGAGCGGGTGGAGCGCAACAGCTGCCTGGTGGTCCGTTATGGGGCAGCACAGCTGCACCGCAACTCCTATTTCAGCGAGGCGGCCCTGGCCGGCAACTGAGCGCTGCGAGCTGCGCCGACGACTGTCGGCCTGCCGCTGCGGGACAGGACGGGGCAGCGACCGACAAGCCTTGTCGGAAATCAGACATTCATTGCCAAAGGTATTGTTCGCTACAGCCAAAGGCTACCTTGTTAAAACTTAACTAATTGATTTTTAATAACAGTTACATTTTTTGCGGCGTGGCATGCCGGTTGCAGCGATGAACTGCGACAGGTTGAGCATGCAACCGCCAAGTTTTGAGGAGACAAGCCGATGATTACCCTGACAGAGAGCGCCAAGAGCGCGGTTACCCGCTTCATCAGCAGCACTGGCAAGCCGGTTGCCGGTTTGCGCATCCGGGTCGAGGGTGGCGGCTGCTCCGGTCTGAAATACAGCCTGAAACTGGAAGAGACAGGTGCGGAAGGCGATCAGCTGATCGAATGCGACGGCATCACCCTGCTGGTCGACGATGCCAGCGCCCCCCTGCTCAACGGTGTGACCATGGACTTTGTGGAGAGCATGGAAGGTAGCGGTTTCACCTTCGTCAATCCGAATGCCAGCAACAGCTGTGGTTGTGGCAAGTCTTTTGCTTGCTGATAGGCAACCTTGAGGTCGCCGGCCGGGCCGGCCCCCAAAGACTCACCGGGAGATGAAGCCGACATGTGGGATTATTCGGAAAAAGTCAAAGAGCATTTTTACAACCCCAAGAATGCCGGAGCCGTGGACGGCGCCAACGCCATCGGCGACGTGGGTTCGCTGAGCTGTGGTGACGCGCTGCGTCTGACCCTGAAGGTGGATCCGGAAAACGACGTGATCCTGGATGCCGGCTTCCAGACCTTCGGCTGTGGCTCCGCTATCGCCTCCTCCTCGGCACTGACCGAGATGGTCAAGGGCCTGACCCTGGACGATGCGCTGAAGATCAGCAACCAAGACATCGCCGACTACCTCGACGGCCTGCCGCCGGAGAAGATGCACTGCTCGGTAATGGGTCGCGAAGCTCTGCAGGCCGCAGTGGCGAACTACCGTGGCGAGGAGCTCGAGGACGACCACGAGGAAGGTGCGCTGATCTGCAAGTGCTTCGCCATCGACGAGGTAATGGTGCGTGACACCATTCGCGCCAACAAGCTGTCCACCGTCGAGGACGTGACCAACTACACCAAGGCCGGCGGCGGCTGCTCTGCCTGCCATGAGGGCATCGAGCGTGTGCTGACCGAAGAGCTGGCCGCCCGCGGTGAAGTCTTCATCGCTGCACCGATCAAGGCGAAGAAAAAGAAAACCGCTCCCGTGGTCGCAGCCGAGCCAGCGCCCGCTCCGGTGACCGAGGCCCCGGTGGCTGCACCGAAGCTGAGCAACCTGCAGCGCATCCGTCGCATCGAGACCGTGCTGGCGGCGATCCGTCCGACCCTGCAGCGCGACAAGGGTGACGTCGAGCTGATCGATGTCGATGGCAAAAACATCTACGTCAAGCTCACCGGCGCCTGCACCGGCTGCCAGATGGCATCCATGACTCTCGGTGGTATCCAGCAGCGCCTGATCGAGGAACTCGGCGAGTTCGTCAAGGTGATTCCGGTCAGCGCCTCGGCCCACGCTCAGATGGAGGTGTAACATGGCAGACGTCTATCTCGACAATAACGCCACTACCCGGGTGGACGATGAAGTCGTTCAGGCCATGCTGCCGTTCTTCACCGAGCAGTTCGGCAACCCCTCGTCGCTGCACAGCTTCGGCAACCAGGTCGGCCTGGCGCTGAAGAAGGCTCGGCAAAGCGTGCAGACCCTGCTCGGCGCCGAGCACGACTCGGAAATCATCTTCACCTCCTGCGGCACCGAGTCGGACTCCACCGCGATCCTCTCGGCGCTCAAGGCCCAGCCCGAGCGCAAGACCGTCATCACTACAGTGGTCGAGCACCCGGCAGTGCTGAGCCTTTGCGACTACCTTGCCAGCGATGGCTACACCGTGCACAAGCTGCCGGTGGACAAGAAGGGCCGCCTGGATCTGGACCACTACGCCAGCCTGTTGAGCAACGACGTCGCAGTGGTTTCGGTGATGTGGGCCAACAACGAGACCGGTACTCTGTTCCCGGTCGAGGAAATGGCGCGCATGGCCGACGAGGCCGGCATCATGTTCCACACCGATGCCGTGCAGGCCGTCGGCAAGGTGCCGATCGACCTGAAGAGCTCGGCGATCCACATGCTCTCGCTGTCCGGCCACAAGCTGCATGCGCCCAAGGGCGTCGGCGTGCTCTACCTGCGCCGTGGCACCCGTTTCCGTCCGCTGCTGCGCGGCGGCCACCAGGAGCGCGGCCGCCGGGCCGGCACCGAGAATGCCGCCTCGATCATCGCCATGGGCGTGGCTGCCGAGCGTGCGCTCGAGTTCATGGAGCACGAGAACACCGAGGTCAAGCGCCTGCGCGACAAGCTGGAGGCTGGCATCCTTGCCGTCGTGCCCCACGCTTTCGTCACCGGCGACCCGGGCAACCGCCTGCCCAACACCGCCAACATCGCGTTCGAGTACATCGAGGGCGAGGCCATCCTGCTGCTGCTGAACAAGGTCGGCATCGCCGCCTCCAGCGGCTCGGCCTGCACCTCCGGCTCCCTGGAGCCCTCCCACGTGATGCGCGCCATGGACATTCCCTACACCGCCGCCCACGGCACTGTGCGTTTCTCTCTGTCGCGCTACACCACCGAGGAGGAGATCGACCGAGTGATCCGCGAGGTGCCGCCGATCGTGGCCCAGCTGCGCAAGCTGTCGCCCTACTGGAGCGGCAACGGTCCGGTGGAGGATCCGGGCAAGGCGTTCGCTCCGGTCTACGGCTGAAGTCGTCGCCCTGCAGGAGCGCATCCCGCAGGAAACCGCCCCCACGGGGAGCCCCGCCCGAGTTGCTGGAGAAAGCCATGGCTAGCGTGATCATCGACGACACCACCCTGCGTGACGGCGAACAGAGTGCCGGGGTCGCCTTCAATGCCGACGAGAAGATCGCCATCGCGCGTGCTCTCGCCGAGCTGGGCGTGCCGGAGCTGGAGATCGGCATTCCCAGCATGGGCGAGGAAGAGCGTGAAGTGATGCGGGCCATTGCCGGCCTCGGTCTGCCGTCGCGCCTGCTGGCCTGGTGCCGGCTGTGCGACGTCGACCTCAAGGCGGCGCGCTCCACCGGGGTGACCATGGTCGATCTGTCGCTGCCGGTGTCCGACCTGATGCTGCGCCACAAGCTCAATCGTGATCGCGACTGGGCATTGAGCGAGGTGGCCCGGCTGGTCAGCGAGGCGCGCATGGCCGGGCTCGAGGTGTGCCTGGGCTGCGAGGACGCCTCGCGGGCGGATCAGGAATTCATCGTGCGGGTGGGGGCCATGGCGCAGGCCGCCGGTGCCCGCCGCCTGCGCTTCGCCGATACCGTCGGGGTGATGGAGCCGTTCGGCATGCTCGACCGCTTCCGCTTTCTCCGCCAGCGCCTGGACATAGAGCTGGAGGTGCACGCCCACGACGACTTCGGTCTGGCCACCGCCAACACCCTGGCGGCGGTGATGGGTGGTGCGACTCATATCAACACCACGGTCAACGGACTCGGCGAGCGTGCCGGCAACGCCGCGCTGGAAGAGTGCGTGCTGGCGCTCAAGAACCTCCACGGCATCGACACCGGCATCGACACCCGCGGCATCCCGGCCATCTCCGCGCTGGTCGAGCGGGCCTCGGGACGCCAGGTAGCCTGGCAGAAGAGTGTAGTCGGCGCCGGGGTGTTCACCCACGAGGCCGGTATCCACGTCGATGGGCTGCTCAAGCATCGGCGTAACTACGAAGGGTTGAATCCCGACGAGCTCGGCCGCAGCCACAGCCTGGTGCTGGGCAAGCACTCCGGGGCGCACATGGTGCGCAACAGCTATCGCGAGCTGGGCATCGAGCTGGCAGACTGGCAGAGCCAGGCACTGCTCGGCCGCATCCGTGCCTTCTCCACCCGTACCAAGCGCAGCCCGCAGGCTGCCGAGTTGCAGGACTTCTATCGCCAGCTGTGCGAGCAGGGTACTCCCGAACTGGCCGTAGGAGGAATGGCATGAGCTTGCTTTCGCAATGGCGTGAAGACATCCGCTGCGTATTCGAGCGCGACCCGGCGGCACGCACTACCTTCGAGGTGCTCACCACCTATCCGGGTGTGCACGCGATCATGATCTATCGTCTCGCCCATCGCCTGTGGCGGGCCGAATGGCGCTACCCGGCTCGGCTGCTGTCCTTCGTCGCCCGTCTGGTGAGCAATGTCGACATCCATCCCGGGGCCGTCATCGGGTCGCGTTTCTTCATCGACCATGGCGCCTGCGTGGTGATCGGCGAAACTGCCGAGATCGGTCAGGACGTAACCCTCTACCACGGCGTCACTCTGGGCGGCACCAGCTGGCGCAAGGGCAAGCGCCATCCCACCCTGAGCGACGGCGTGCTGGTCGGCGCCGGAGCGAAGATCCTCGGCCCGATCATCATCGGCGCCAACGCCCGGGTCGGTGCCAACTCGGTGGTGGTCCAGGACGTACCCGAGGGCTGCACCGTGGTCGGCATTCCCGGCAAGGTGGTCAAGCTGCGCGAAGCCGGCCAGCTCAACCCTTATGGCATCGATCTGGATCACCACCTGATTCCCGACCCGGTGGGCAAGGCCATCGCCTGTCTGCTGGAGCGCATCGATTCCCTGGAGAAGAAGGTCGAGACGGGCGGTCTGGTCGCGGTTGGTAGCCAGCAGCAGTTCTACCAGGGCTGCAACCCCGACAACAGCATCTGCGAGAGCGATTGCGCCGGCGGTGCCACCGCTCTGGCCCAGCCGGCCGGTCGCCGGCGTGCCGCGTCCACTCCGGTGGCCGAGTGATCGGCAGGACTACGGGGAACGATTGACTATGGACCTGCAGGACTTCAACAGCGACAGCCTGTATTACGACGAGCCGCTCGCTCCGGAGGTGGCTGCCCGTCTGGCCGCGGCCGCCGAGCAGTACAGCCAGGGCACCGCCGAGCAGCCACTGCTCGAGGCACAGGCGCTCGCGCCGGACGACCTGACAGTGCTGGTCGGCCTGTACCGCTTCTACTATTACCAGCATCGCTATCAGGATGCCCTGCAGATTGCCCGGCGGGCGCTGGATGTGGTCGGCCCCCGGCTGCTGCTGCCCGCGAACTGGAGCGAGATCGACGCCGGCCACCTCATCGTGGCGGCCGAGCGGGGCATCGCGCTCTTGCGTTTTTACCTGTTGGCGCTCAAGGGCGCCGGTTATCTGAGCCTGCGCTTGGGCCGGTTCGAGCAGGGCAAGGCCATGCTCACCAAGGTCGTCGAGCTGGACACGAACAACCGCCTGGGTGCCAGGTTGCTGTTGGACGTGCTGGCCGAGCACAGCGCTGAAATTCTGACTTTCCCCACTGCGGCCAACGCGGAGATACGACCATGACCGTGCAACCCTTTTCCCCGGATTCCGACCTGACCCTGGACGAGTCCATGGACGAACTGGTATCGGCCGAAGACTTCCTCGAGTTTTTCGGCGTGCCCTTCGATCAGCCGGTCGTGCACGTCAACCGGCTGCACATCATGCAGCGCTATCACGACTACCTGACCAAGGCCGGCGAGCTGGACGAGCACGACGATCAGGCCCGCTATGCGGTCTACCGCCAGCTGCTGGCGCGCGCCTACCTGGATTTCGTCGAGTCCGACGCCCTGACCGAGAAGGTGTTCAAGGTCTTCCGCATGCACGAGCCGCAGAAGACCTTCGTTTCCATCGACCAGCTGTTGAGCTGAGAACAGAGGGGGAAGCGTCATGCTGCCGCAGTTTGAATATGGTGATGAAGTACGCCTGATCCGCAACGTGCGTAACGACGGCACCTATCCGGGCATGGATACCGGCACTCTGCTCATGCGCCGGGGTGCGGTGGGCTGCGTGTACGACGTCGGCACCTACCTGCAGGACCAGCTGATCTATCGCGTGCATTTCCTCAACGAAGGACGCACTGTCGGTTGTCGCGAAGAGGAGCTGATCCTTGCCTCTGCACCCTGGATTCCCAATCTGTTCGAATTCCGTGACAACGTGATCGCCACCCGCAGTCTCGCTGTGCGGGGCGAGGTGCTAGTGAAGCGGGGCCAGCTCGGTAGCATCATGAAGGTGCTGCGCGATCAGCCCGAGGACGGCATCCAGTACCATGTACATTTCGGCGACGGGCTGGTGCTGCAGGTTCCCGAGCAGAGCCTGGTGATGGCCGAGGCAGAGGCGGCGCTGGAGGTGCTGGATGAGTTCTGAGCGTCTCGGCGACGGCGATAGCCGTTACTACCTGTTGAAAATTGCCCATGAGCAGTTCGGCTGCGCGCCCGGCGAGCTCAGCGAGGAGCAGCGCCAGCAGGCCGACCGCATCATTGGCCGGCAGCGTCATATCGAGGATGCCGTGCTGCGTAGCGCGGATGCGGCCGGCGTAGTGATTCCGGCCTCCCAGGTCGAAGAGGCCTGGACGCAGATCGCCAACCGCTACGAGACCGCCGAGACGCTGCAGCTGGCTCTCGACGACCAAGGGCTGGATGCCGTCGGCATGCGTGCCATGCTGGCCCGGGAGCTCAAGGTCCAGGCCGTCCTCGACTGCATCTGCGCCGGCCTGCCGGACATCAGCGATACCGACGTGAGCCTCTACTACTTCAACCACGTCGAGCAGTTCAAGGTTCCTGCCCGGCACAAGGCTCGGCATATCCTGGTCACTATCAACGAGGACTTCCCGGAAAACTCCCGCGAGGCCGCCCGGACACGCATCGAGGCCATCCTCAAGCGGCTGCGCGGCAAGCCGGACCGCTTCGCCGAACAGGCGATGAAGCATTCCGAATGCCCTACCGCGATGCAGGGTGGGCTGCTTGGCGAGGTGGTTCCAGGTACTCTCTATCCTGAACTGGACACCTGCCTGTTCCAGATGGCACAGGGGGAACTGAGTCCTGTGCTGGAGTCGCCGATCGGGTTCCACGTGCTGCTCTGCGAAAGCGTGAGCCCCGCCCGGCAGCTCACCCTCGAGGAAATCCTGCCGCGTCTGCGCGACAGGCTGCAGCTCCGGCAGCGCAAGGCGTATCAGCGCAAATGGCTGGAAAGCCTGCTCCAACAAAACGCTACTTTGGAGAACCTCGCCCATGGATAAAACGGACAAACCCTGCTGCTCGTTCTGCGGTGCGGAAAAGAGCCCGACCGTCCCCTTGATCGCCGGTAACGACGGACGGATCTGCGAGGCCTGCGTCAAGTTGGCCCATCAGGTGGTCAGCAGCTGGGGGCAGCGGCGCAAGAACCAGCAGCTAGCCCCGCAGCTGCGCCCCCCTGCGGAATACAAGAAGCACCTGGACGAGTCGGTGATCGGCCAGGAAGCGGCCAAGGAAACCCTGTCGGTCGCGGTCTACAACCATTACCTGCGGCTGCTCAACTGCGACCGCGAACCGGTCTGCCAGCTCGGCGAACAGGTCGAGCTGGAGAAGTCCAATATCCTCATGGCCGGTCCCTCGGGAACCGGCAAGACCCTGCTGGTGCGCACCCTGGCGCGAATCCTTGGGGTCCCCTTCGCCATGGCCGATGCCACCACCCTGACCCAGGCCGGCTATGTCGGCGATGATGTCGACAGCATCATCTCCCGTCTGCTCGATGCGGCCGGCGGTGATGTGCAACAGGCACAATGGGGTATCGTCTACATCGACGAGGTGGACAAGCTGGCCAAGCGCAGCGGTGGCGGCACGGCGGTGCGCGACATCTCCGGCGAGGGCGTGCAGCAGGCCCTGCTGAAGATGGTCGAAGGCACCGAGGTGCGCATCAGCAAGTCCGGACGGCGCAGCGAACACAACGAAGAGCAGGTGGTGGATACGCGTAATATCCTGTTCATTGCCGGCGGAGCTTTTCCCGGTCTGGAAGCGATGGTATCCGGTCGCATCCAGCCGAAGAACACCGGTATCGGTTTCCATGCCCAGCCGCGCCGGGAAGCTCCGTCGATCAACGAGCTGATGGCCTCGCTGCTGCCGGACGACCTGCATGAGTTCGGCCTGATTCCCGAGTTCATCGGTCGCTTCCCGATCATCACCTTCCTTCAGGAGCTCGACCACGCCACCCTGCTGCGCATTCTCACCGAACCGCGCAACGCACTGGTCAAGCAGTACAAGCAGCTGTTCGCCTATCAGGGCGTCGAGCTGTTGATCACCGATGCGGCCCTCAGCTACATCGCCGACCAGGCGTTGACCCGCAAGACCGGCGCCCGCGGTCTGCGCGCGGTACTGGAGGCGGCCCTGCAACAGACCATGTTCAACATGCCCTCGCAGTCGCTGCTGCGGGTCTGCACGCTGGACCTGGTCGAGCGTGAGGACGGCAGCAGTTCGCTGCAGGTCCTGACCCGGCTGGCCGACGACGGCAGCGAGCGGACTCAGGTCGTTCCGAACGTCGGGGTGGAGGAGAAATCCGTGCTGTCGGCCGATCTTTGATGTGTTGCAAAAACGACAAGGCCTGCCTGCCTGCCGCACCCTTAGTGTCGCATTTGCGACAGGTTTTTTTGCTTTTATAAAAAATTCTTGTAAATCAATAAGTTGGTAAATGTGGTCAGGGCTTGGGGGGTGGTCTGCTTCTTGCTGTCACTCACCGGCCAGCCAGGTGTGCAAGCCCGGAGACTGGCGCCCCGACCACGAATCTCATGCACGCAGCCAGAGGTTAAGTTATGGCCAAGATTGGACTCTTCTTCGGTAGCAACACCGGTAAAACCCGCAAGGTCGCCAAGTCGATCAAGAAGCGTTTCGACGACGAAACCATGGCGGATGCACTGAACGTCAACCGTGTTTCCGCGGAAGACTTTGCCCAGTACCAGTTTCTGATTCTGGGTAGCCCGACCCTCGGTGAAGGCGAGCTCCCCGGTCTGTCCTCCGACTGTGAGAACGAGAGCTGGGAAGAATTCCTGCCGAAGATCGAAGGCCTCGACTTCAGCGGCAAGACCGTGGCCCTCTTCGGTCTGGGCGACCAGGTCGGCTATCCCGAGAATTTCCTCGACGCCATGGGCGAGCTGAGCGAGTTCTTCGCATCGCGCGGCGCCAAGGTCGTGGGTGCCTGGCCGACCGACGGCTACGAGTTCGAGAGCTCCACCGCCGTGGTCGACGGCAAGTTCGTCGGCCTGGCGCTGGATCTGGACAACCAGAGTGGCAAGACCGACGAGCGTGTGGCTGCCTGGTTGGCGCTCATCGCTCCCGAGTTTGGGCTGTCCCTGTAAGAGTCGATCCGGTCATGCAGCCTCGCTGCATGACCGGATGCTCGGCGAATTGTTTTTCTTCCTTGTCGGCGCCGCTCGGCGCACGATGTCTTAGCGCAGGTCACCAGGCCACCCGCTGTCGAATGCTTGGATACCTCGCCTTGTAGCTCGGTTTTCCCGCCTCTTTTTCATCTGACGTCAGCGCTGCTCTGGGTATGAGACAGCCTGGAAGGGCATCGATCCTATCCGTCAAGCAGGTTGGCTGCCAGTCAGTCTATTCCCTCCATCAGGAGGGGGCGGGGTCTTGGGGTAGAAATGCGCCAAGTCTGCCCGGATGGGAGGACGGACAGACCTGACGACTTAAACGGTTATGGATACGAACTTAGCGATAATCGCCAGCATCGGCCAGAACGCTGGCTTCGCGATACACGTGGTTGCCGCGGGTGTCGACCTTTTCGTCGACAGTCAGTTCGTTGCCCGGGGCGCGTAGCGCCTTCTCCTCGCCATCGGCGGTCCGGACCCGGTAGACCCGCTCGCTGAGGCCGGCAGCGTCCTAGGCCACACCGCCGACCAGCATGCCGGTCGGGCCGCCCACCGATTTGCTGGAGGTCTGGTCCTTGGTTTCCTCAAGAACCTCGGCGGCATGCACGCTGCCGGAGGTCAGCAGGGTAAGGGTCAAAGCCAGGGTGCCGAGCTTTTTCATGGCGGTTCCTCCGAGAAAGGCTGCAGCAGTCTTTGATCTTTTGATATCCACGAAGCGTGCCATAGAATTAATCAATAAAAATCAATAACTTAAATTTTTCTGGGAGATTCTTGAGCGACAAAGTGTGGCGATACCGACAAAGCATTGTCTGATTTCGCACAAAAAACTGCACTTTCCTTGATCGGGATCAAGAAAAGCCGTGTGATTCTGTGCTTGAGGCTGGTTCTGGTGGTTGTTGAGTGAGGCTACGTCCCCTTGGGGGGAGTGCTGTTGGTGGTGCGGCATGGGCAGTCGGCTCGCCCATTGTGTTTTGAGGTTGTGCGGCTGGTTGGGCGTTGAATTCGAGCCAGGGTGCGGCAGGGTTTTCCAGGCGGGCCACATCAGTCGGCCATCTGTCGTGGCTGGTTGTCATCAAGAGGAGTGGAGGGCAATGCCGGCGCGCAGCTTGGCGTTCGGCTTCGGGCCTCTGCCTGTGTGTCTCCCTCGGGCCTGTGGAGGCGCCCGGAAGTGGCTGGCAGGGCCCTGCGTGACGGCGGCCGGTCGGGACAGAAGCCGACCGGGGTGTCTAGCGGATGATGCGGATGGTGTCGTTGGCATCGGCCAGGGTGGTGGTGTCGCGATACGCGCGGTTGCCGCTGGTCTCGACCTTTTCGCCGGCAGCCAATTCGTGGTCCGGAGAGCGCAGCACCTTCTCCTCGCCAGTGGCGGTACGAACCCGATAGGCCCGCTCGCTGAGGCCGGTGGCGTCCTGGGCCTCGCCGCCGAACAGCACGCCGATGCCGGCGCCGACCAGCATGCCGATAGGCCCGCCGATGGCACCGATCATCATGCCGCTCATGCCACCCACCGACTTGCCAGAGGTCTGGTCCTTGGTTTCCTCGATGACTTCAGCGGCATGCAGGCTACCGGCGGTCAGCAGGGTGAGAGTCAGGGTCAGGGTGGCAAATTTTTTCATGGTGGTTCCTCCGTGGAATGTCTTGAAGTCTCTGCTCATGAATATCCATGAAGTGTGCCAGGTCTTGTTGATTCTGAAAAATCAAGCACTTGGCGAATATGTCAGCCTGGATAGGCGACAAAATGTTGCAATGGCGCCCGGGCGTTTGTCGGGATTCCTCCAGAAGAGGGCGCTTTCCTTGATCCCGATTAGAAAATCCCACCGAATTCGTGCATCTGCAGCCTGCTCCCGTTCGGGTTCGGCGGCGGCCGGACAGGACTGATCGATCGCAGGGCCTGCTGCCGTGGCGAGGTGTATGGGGTTTGGGGGCTCGAGCGGGGGGCGGCAGTGGTCTTGCCGCGTCAGGCGGTACGGGGCGGAGCCGCTTGGCGCGGCGGGAGCGGCTGGGGGCGTTTGCCGAGGAGCTTGTGCTGCGGGCCCTCTGGCATCCGGGGCCGGCTGTGGCCGGCAGGATGTCGTGGAAACGGCCCGGTCGGAGGCCCGGGCCGGAGAAGCATTCGGCGCAGGGGGCGCCCGCCATCGTTGGCGTCGGCCAGGGCGGCGGACCTGTCGGTCGCCTTGGGATGCGGGCGGTTACCGCGGATTTCGACCTGTTCGCCGACGGCGAAGCGGCGGTTGAGGGAGCGCACGGTCTTCACTTCGCCGCTGTTGCTGCGCACCTGATAGGCGCGATCGCTGCTGCCGGAGGCTGACTAGGGGGCGACCCAGCGGCCCCCGCTGCGGCCTTCACAGAACGGTTTGAGATAGCGGGCATCGCTGCCGACGCCGTAGTAGTGGATGTCCTGACGATAAGGAGTGCCCTCAACCCGTGCCTCGCGGCAGATGCCGAAGTTGCCCTGCGGGCAGTGTTCGGCGAAGCTCACCTTGACCTTCTGGCCGGCCAGCTGCGGCTGGCAGAAGCCTTCACGGAACAGCTTGGCCGGAATGCTGCGGTTTTCCTGGCAGATCCGCACCTCGACCCGCTCGCCTCGACTGTGCACCGTGCAGGCATCGGCCAGGACCTGGCCGGACAGGGCGAGCGACAGGGGCAGCAGGAGCAGACGCATGAGGGGTTCCTCCGTGACGGGCGCGCGACTCTAGCACGCCGCGGCTGCCCGCCGCGCCAACGGGCGGCTCTGCCGCGACGGGCTTCCCGCTCTGTGCAAAAAGCCTCACCATGCCCGGATGCTGAAGAACATTCCCACCCACCTGATCGCCGGTCCTCTCGGCGCCGGCAAGACCAGCCTGATCCACCAGCTGCTGGCGCAGAGGCCGGCTGCCGAGCGCTGGGCGGTGCTGATCAATGAATTCGGCCAGATCGGCCTGGACGTCGCGCTGCTGGACACCAGCGCGGAGGGCATTGCCTTCGCCGAAGTCGCTGGCGGCTGCTTGTGTTGCGTCAGCGGCGCCCCCTTTCAGGTCGGCCTGGCGCGCCTGCTACGCAAGGCTCGGCCCGACCGCCTGCTGATCGAGCCCTCCGGACTCGGTCATCCGGCCGAGCTATGGCGCCAGCTAGGCGAGCCGCCCTGGACCGGGGTGCTGACGCTGCAGCCCGCTGTGCTGGTGCTGGATGCCGTTGCTCTGGCCGCCGGCGAGGCATTGCCGCCGAGCCAGGCGGAGGCGTTGGCGACGGCCGGGCTGCTGGTCCTGAACAAGGCGGAAGCGCTGGACGAGCCCGCCCGTGCGTGGCTGGCCGAGCGACTGCCGCCGCGTCCGCTCTACTGGACCTGCCAGGGTGCGCTGCCGCTGGCGCTGCTGCCAGGGCTGGCCGCCCGCGCCGAGCCGGGCGCCGAGCTGCCGGCCGGGTCACCGGCGCTGGAGACGGTCTGGCTCGACTGGAGGCGGCCGGTCTGCGCCACCCAGGATCGGGCCGAGGGCTGGAGCATCGGTTGGCGCTGGCATGCCAGCCAGCGTTTCGAGTTGCGGCGTGTCCAGCGCTGGCTGGCCGGACTGGCTTGGCGGCGTGCCAAGCTGGTCCTGCGCACCGAGGCCGGCTGGCTGTCCGGCAACGCGCTGAACGGTGAGCCGATCCGTTGGCAGCCCAGCGAGTGGCGCAGGGATTCGCGGCTGGAGCTGATTTTCGCCGCGGTGCGCGACGAGGCGGCGATCAAGGCTGGGATGGAGGCCTGTCGCCTGCCCGACTGAGACCCGCGGCCGCTTGCGCGTGAAAGTGCACCGTGACGGACGGCTACACTGACCGTCCTCCTCCACCCATGGAGGATGCGCATGATCCTGCATCCCAGGTCCCATGCACCTCGGCCGGCTTTACCCTGCGCGGCTGGCACAATGCGCCAAGCGGCAGGCCGCTACTGCACTCCCTGCACGGCAACGGTCTCTGCGGCAGGACCTGCGAGCCGCTGTTGCGCGTGCTGGTCGCGGCCTTCGACCTTTGGCTGTGCGATGTCCAGGGGCATGACGACAGCGACCACGGTGGCCGCGTCCAGGGCTGGAACCGTACCGCCGAGCTGGCGCTGGAGGCCTTCCAGGCCGGTCGTGGGCGTTTCGGCGAGGTGTCGCGCTACGCCTGCGGGCACTGCTTCGGCAGGGTGCTGAGCTGCCTGATTCTGGCCCGCGAGCCGCTGCTGTTCCGCCGCGCAGTGCTGCTCGACCCGGCGCTGTTCGGTCGGGCGATGATTGGCGCGCTGGGTTTTTCCGAGCTCTTCGGGCTGTAGCGTTTCAACACCCTGGCACTGGTCGGATCGCGGTCACGGCTTACGCTTGCCTGCATGGCCGCGGCGTCTTCAAGGGCTGGAGCGATGCGGCGCTGCGTGCCGGAGGCGGCGGGCGGCGGGGTCGAACTGAAATGCCGGCCGACTCGGGAAGTCGAGATCTTTAACTCCTTCCTCCGCCGCCTGTGCTTGGCGCTGGCCGGGGGGCACCGCCCCTGCTGCTTAACGGCCAGCGCAGCTTCCCCTTCATCGCTCGCTCGACAGCGCGCTGGTGCGCCATGAATCCTCACGTCACCGCCCTGCTTCATGCAGGCCTGGCCCGAGGAGAGCGCTGAGCGGGTGGCTGGCTTTCTTCTACGGCAGGAATGAGGGGGGAGGGCGGGGCGGGAGGCTTCGACTTGAGTGCCGGCGTTTTGCGGGGAGGGGGCTTCAGTGGTGGTGGTGGTGCTTGTGCAGCGGATGCTTGCGGCGCCATTGGTCGAGCTGGATCACCTCGGCGGATTGAGGGGGGGGCCGCAGTGGTGCGGGGAAGGGATGGGCACCCAGTTCGATGCGGGCGATGCGGCGACCGAACATGACGATGCTGCCATTGTAGCGCTGTTCGCCGGTGACGGTGAACTCGAAGTCGTAGATCCGTGCCATGCGCTGGCGGCCGCGGGCGTCGGGGTGCAGGCCGAAACTGCGCAGGGCGACGTTGTCGTCGAGCAGTTCGACGCCCGTCTTCGCGCAGTGCTGCCTGACTGCGGCCAAGGCCCGCTCACGCAGACCATGGGTATGCCACAGCCAGGCACCGATGCCTGCCAGCAGCAACAGAATGAACAGGTTGGCGAGAGTCAGCATGATTGTTGTTGTTTTACCTGTGACGTCGAGCCCAGCTTAGTCGATCCGCCGGTCGACGCCTGTGCATCCGTCGTCTGGATATTAAGAGGCCTTGTTCTTGATCTGCCGGTAGCGTGTTTCCAGCTCCTGACGCAGCTCGCGGCGGCGCTTGGCCTGTTCGTAGCGGCGCTTTTCCTGTTCCGTGGTGGGCTGCAGTGGCGGCACCTGGGTGGGCTTGCGGTTTTCGTCGAGGGCCACCATGGTGAAGAAGCAGCTGTTGGTGTGGCGTACGGTGCGCTCGCGGATGCTCTCGGTGACGACCCGGATGCCGATTTCCATCGATGAGCTGCCAGTATAGTTGACCGAGGCGAGGAAGGTTACCAACTCGCCGACGTGGACTGGCTGGCGGAAAGTCACCTGATCCACCGAGAGAGTCACCGCATAGCGGCCGGCGTAGCGGCTGGCACAGGCATAGGCGACTTCGTCGAGCAGCTTGAGCAGCGTGCCGCCGTGCACATTGCCGGAGAAGTTGGCCATGTCCGGTGTCATCAATACGGTCATCGTCAACTGCGCATTAGCATATTCCATAGGGATCTCCTAGTAGCCTAAGGGTGGGGTGGGACGGAATGCCGCAACGATAACCGAATTGAGCAGGATTTGCCTGCAGCTAATTGCCATGCTATTGACGAAAAAATCCGTCTGGCTGTCTGGGACGCCCGTTTCAGACCACCGTGGGGCTATTCGATGACCCGGAAGCGCAGCACGCCGATCAGTTGACCGCCCTCGGTCTGCACGCGGACTTCCCAGCGGCCGAGGGCGTTTTCGGGGAAGCGCTGCTTGCGACTCCAGGCGCGGTAGCCCTCCTGGCGGCCGCCGTGGATTTCCAGGGGGATGCGGTCCACTTCCCGGCCGGCGTGTCGCCAGACGTGGTAGATGCGCTCGTTCAACCCGCGTGGAGCATGAATCGCGGTATAGGCGTAGAGGCCTCGAGTCTGCAGCTGGGCCAGGCCGATGCGCTTGAGACTGGCACCCGGTTCGCGGTTGCGGCCATCCAGCTCCTGGGTCACCGCCTCTGCGTTCAGCCACAGGGTGGCTGGTGGTACCCAGGCGCGCGCCCACCAGCCGGTGCCGCCGAGGGTGGCGAGCAGGCCGAGCAGGGCCAGCCGGCGCCGCCAGTTCTGTCCGTGCAGCGCGCCGAGCAGGCTGGGGAAGGCCAGCAGTACGGCACTGGCCAGGGCCAGCCGGTAGCTTTGCGGTGTCGCCAGCTGGTAGATCAGCGGCAGGGTGGTGAGCAGCACGGCGAACAGGGTCAGGCAGTGGAAGGCCATGAATGCCCAGCGCCGTGGCGCCAGCCAGTGGTAGTACAGCGGGTCGACGATCGACACCAGCGCGGCCAGGCCGAGCAGGCTGGTGAAGGCCGCCTGGCCGCTGTTCCAGGTGGTGGTGGTGAAGAAGAACGGCAGGACGAAGAACAGGCTTTCCTGGTGGATCATCTGCGTCGCGTAGCGCAGTAGCGGCGGCGGCAGATCCAGCCCGAACCAGCGGCTGAGGCTGCGGGTCAGCAGGTTTTCCAGCAGCAGCCAGGCCCAGCCCATCAGCATCACCAGGGCGATGAGGCCGGCCAGGCTTTCCTTGCGCTCGACCAGGAGGAAACTGGCAAGGCCGGAGGCAAAACCGAACAGGGCGAGCAGGCGGGGATAGCGGCTGGCCAGGGCGATCACTTGCTGGAGGCGGGTTTTCCAGGACTGCATGAGCTGCATAACGACATCATCGGGGAGTGGAGGACGAATTCTAGTCGCACGATGTGTTCGGTGACCCCCGCCTCCCGGTCGCCTGCCTGTCGGCCAGCGAGCTTCGGCCTCAGCCCGCAGCCGGGCCTTCCGCTGCCCCTCTGGCCGGTCTGTTCGCCGTGTCGTCGAGCAGCAGGCGGCGCAGCTCGCCATCCAGCCGGTCGCGTTCGGGCTTCTCGTCCGGGCGGTCGGCGGCCTGGGCCTCGGCCTCCAGCACCACATAGGCGCTGCAACAGAACAGCGAGTTGAGGCGCTTCATGTCCTCCAGCAGCTCCAGGTGGGCCGAGCCGGTTTCGGGGCTGTGCAGCACCTGGCGGTGCAGGCGGTCGACATGGGCGTGCGCCAGGCGCCGCTCGAGGATGCGGAAGCGGCGCTTCTGGCGCAACAGCTGGCGTGCGCTGCGCGGATCACCGGAGAGAAACACGCTCAGCCCCAGACGCAGGTTGGTCAGCAGTTCGGCATGCAGTTCTGCCAGCTCCTCCAGATCGATGCGGGCAATGCTCCGCCGCTCGGCTCTGCGCTGCATCTTGCCGAGGATGTAGCCGGCCTGCCGCAGGTTGACCGTCAGCTCGATGATCTCCGCCCAGCGGCGATCTTCCGCCTCGTCCAGCGCCTCCCTCGGCAGCCTGGCCAGATAGAGCTTCACTGCTCCGTAGAGCGTGTCCAACTCCTCCTCGATACGGCGGATCTCGCGGCCCGCCTCGGCCTGGCGGGCCAGCAACACGCTCTGCAGATGGCCGAGCATCTGCTCGACCAGATCGCCGATGCGCAAGGTCTCGCGCACCGCATTGGCCAGCGCCAGGGTCGGTGTGGGCAGGGCGTCTGGGTCCAGGTAGCGGGGCTGGGCAATGCTGCTTTTTTCCGTCGCCCGCTCCGGCAGCAGCCGGGTGCACAGGTGCGCCATCGGGGTGACGCTGGGCAGCAGCAGCAGGCAGCGCAGGCTGTTGTAGGCCAGGTGGAAGCCGATCACCTGATCCTGCAGGCTGAGCGGCAGCTTCTGCATCCAGGCCACCAGCGGGTCGAGCAGCGGCAGCACCAGCAGCCCGAGCAGCTTGTAGAGCAGGTTGCCGAGGGCGACCCGCCGTCCGGCGGCGGCCAGCAGGCTGCTGTTGAGGTAGGCCAGCACGCCACTGCCGATGTTGGCGCCGATCACCAAGCCGATGGCCAGCGGCAGACCGATCAGCCCGGCACCGGCCAGGGTTGCGGTGAGCAGCACCGCGGCCAGGCTGGAATAGGTGAGTATGGCGAACAGGGCGCCGATCACTGCTGCCAGCAGGAGATCGCCGGTCAGCGAGGCGAACAGCAGTCCCAGTCCCTGGGCATGGGTGATGGGCTCGCTGGCCGCGACGATCAGCTCGAGGGCGAGCATGATCAGGCCGAGGCCGATCGCCACCCGGCCGAGTTGGCCGGCGGGAGTCTGCTTCTGCGAAAGGAACAGGCTCACGCCGCACAGCAGTAGCAGCGGCGACAGCCAGGATAGGTCGAGGGTCAGCACCCGCGCCATCACGGCCGTGCCAACATCCGCGCCCAGCATGGCCGCCAGCGCGGGGGCCAGAGCCATCAGCCCCTCGGCGACGAAGGCACTGGCGAGCAGGGCCGTGGCGTTGCTGCTTTGCACCAGCGCGGTAACGCCGATGCCGGCGAGGAAGGCCAGGGGCGTCCGGCGCATGCTGTGGCTGAGCAGCCAGCGCAGCTGTACGCCGTAGACGCGCAGGATGCCGGTACGGACGATATGTGTGCCCCACACGAGCAGGGCGATGGCAGACAGCAGGTGAAGCAGCGTTAGCATGCTGAGGTCCCTCTGGCAATAGGACAATGAGGGACGCCAACGTGTTCACCTATAGCGATGATTACACTTGGGGCGCCTTTTTTTGATTCATATCATATTTCTGTCATAAAAGTGCTCCGCTTCGCCGAAAGAGGAGGAGCTGCTGGGCGTGGGAGGAGACGGTGTGGCCTCTGTCTGGGTCAGGACAGCAGTGTCAGCACCAGTGGCAGGCTGGCCGCAGCCAGAAGTGTCTGCAGGGTGATGAGGCCGGCCATCAGGTGGCCGTCGCCACCCAGTTGGCGGGTCAGCACGTAGGCGGTAGGAGCGGTGGGCAGGGCGAAGAACAGAAGCAGCACGGTGCTTTCCAGGGGCGGCAGGGCGAGCAGGCGGGCCACGGCCCAGGCCTGCAGCGGCATGGCGAGCAGGCGTAGAGCGCAGTTCCAGGCCAGTGTCGGTAGCTCTCCGGCGAGTTCCCGCGGCTGCAGGGCGGCACCAACACAGAGCAGGCCGAGCGGCAGGCTGGCCGTGGCGAGCAGGGACAGCAATCGGTCGCTGCCGGCGGGCAGCGCCAATCCTGTCAGGTTGACCAGCGCTCCGGCCAGGCAGGCGAGGATCAGCGGGTTTTTCAGAATCGGCAGCAGCATGCGGGCATTGACCCCGCGCTCGGCGATCAACGCCCAGACTGACAGCAGGTTCACCGTCGGCACCAGCAGCGCCAGCATCAGCGCGGCCAGGGCCAGGCCCGGCGGGCCGAACAGGCTGCCGATCGCAGCCAGGCCAAGATAGGTATTGAAGCGCAGCAGGCCCTGGGCGAGGGCGCCGAAGCGCGCGGCGGGCCAGCCGCGCAGCCTCCGTCCCAGCAGCAGGGCGGCCCAGGCCAGCGCGAGACCGAGCAGCACGGCCGCCGCCAGGCGCGGCAGGGCCGGGTTGTCCAGCGGCGCGCCGGCCAGGCTGTGGAACAGCAGGGCAGGGAACAGGATGAAATAGTTCAGCCGCTCGGCACCGGGCCAGAAGCCTTCGCCGAGGAGGTCCTGGCGACGCAGCAGATAGCCGCCAACGATCAGGGCGAACAGCGGCCAGAGGGCCAGCAGCAGGGCGGGCATGGAAATCCCCAGACGTTCCGAGACCGGCCATCTTGGACAGGGGGAGGGACGTGAGGCAAGCGCTCGATGTGCACAAGCACGGCCTTGCCTGGAGTGCCGGGGCAGGCTACAGGCCCGTGTGGGAGCGGGCTTGCCCGCGAAGTCCCCGGGGTAGGGGTTTCGCAGCCAAGGCCGCCCCGGTTTCAGCCTTCCAGGGAGGCCTTCAGGTTGATTCGGGCATTCAGCAGCTTGGATACCGGGCAGCCTTCCTTCGCCTTGTTGGCAATTTCATCGAATTGCTCGGGCGTGGCGCCCGGCACCCGGGCCTTGAGAGTCAAGTCGACGGCGGTGATGGCGAAGCCATCGCCCTGTTTCTCCAGGCTGACCTCGGCCTGGGTCTCCAGTCGCTCGGGGGTCAGGCCTGCATCGCCCAGCATCTTGGCCAGCGCCATGGAAAAGCAGCCGGCATGAGCCGCGCCGATCAGCTCCTCGGGGTTGGTGCCGGGCTGGTCTTCGAAGCGGGTGCTGAAGCCGTAGGGTTGCTCCTTGAGCACGCCGCTCTGGGTGCTGACGCTGCCCTTGCCTTCCTTCAGGTTGCCCTGCCAGACGGCCGATCCAGTCCTTTTCATGGTGTGTCCTCCGTTGAGTGAGTGTTTTCATCAGAGGGGTGCAGGACGGACAAGTTCGGCGCCGGGCAGTTGCAGGCCATCGGCAGCCCTGTGCAGGGCGCGCAGGTGCTCGCCGAGCTGGCGGAGGTTGGCTTCGACGGCCTGCAGTTCGGCCAGACGCCCGGGCAGCAGCAGGGTGCGCAACTCCCGGTCAAGGTCGTCATTGAGCTGGCGCAGTCCCTGGTGGCGGGCGGTGCTCTGCTCTTCAAGGCGCGCCCATTCACCGGCCTGCGGCAGGCCGTAGCTGCCGTCGAGTAGCTCCGCCGGGCGGCTCAGGAAGCCGCTGTTGGCGAGGATCTTGTCCAGGGTGGCGCCGGCCCGGGCCAGGCTGGGATTGCGGCTATCCTCCCCGCGGCCGCTGAGGTAGCGCTGCTTGAGCTCCTCTTGGGCGAGCAGCAGTTGGCGACGCATGGCCGCCTGCTCGAGCAGCAACAGGGCGGCACTGGCACGCAGATCTGCGCGGATGAGCCAAGGCTGACGCTCGCTGGCAGGCAGCGTGAGCCAGTCCTCGACGCTTTCCTGGGGCACTGTCAGACGCTGGCGCAGAATCGCGAACATCGCCTGGTAGCGCTCGCGGAAGGAATCGAAGCGGTAGCCCAGGCGCAGCGCCTCCTGCGGATCGTCCAGCCGGCTGCGGTCGGCCAGGCCGCGGCCGACCAGCAGGTCGAGCAGCCCATTGGGCATGATGCTATCGAGGCTTTCCAGCTCGGCGCGGGCGGTGCCGGCGCGCAACAGCTTGAGGGTTTCCACCGCGCAGTTGTTGGACAGGAACCAGTAGTCCCCGTCGTAGCTCCAGTGCTGTTCGGCGGCGCGCTCGACCAGTGTGCGGCGTTCATCGTCGGTGAGTTTTAGCGGTACCGAGGCCAGGCTGCGCAGCTCGACCTTGCTATATTCGTCGATCACTTGATTGAGTGGCAGGACGAACAGGCGTGAAGGGTAGCTGCCGGTCAGGCCGTCCCAACTGGAGAGCTGCACGTCGCCGACGAAGGCGCGGTAGGAGAGCACCAGATGTTGGTCCAGATCCAGCCGGCAGGCCGGTCCGCGCGGCCGGCCGGGAGCGCAGATCACCAGGCGCAGCATGCTGTGGCCCCAGCGGCTGACCCAGTTGTCGTTGGCCTCGGCGAACAGGTAGTCGACCTCATAGACCCGTTCGGGGTCGAGCTGGCCGAGGGGCCGGCGGGCGAAGTCGCGGCCGGCGTTGAGGTAGGGATAGGTCGGCGGGCACTCTGCGCGTGCCGCTGGCGCCCAGCCGAAGTGATCCCTGAAGTAGCGGTACAGCGAGGGGCGCCGGCAGGCATAGGCGGGGTCGAGCAGGAAGTACTCGAGGTTCACCGCGACGAATTCGCGGGGGTTACTCAGTTCGTAGAGGTCCGGGCTGCGCGCTACCTGGCCGTTTTCCCGCTCGCGCTCGCCACGGCGGCCAACGGCCTGCTGCCAGCCGGCCAGATCCAGCAGGCGCGGGTCGTCTGAGAGGGTGAAGCGGCGCGCGGTCTGGCCGCGGCAGCGCTTTGCCAGACCGACCGGGCCGAGGCTGCCGGCCTGCTGGTGACAGCGCTGCAGCAGCAACCGGTGCTCCGCCGTCCAGGCGCGGCTGCGGTCGTAGAGATGGGCCAGTTCGTGCAGTACCGTGGCCAACAGTTCGCGGCGTACCGTGCCGTGGGGGCGGCCGGTCCGGGCGCTGGCCGCCGAGCCGTCGGCCAGTCCCGGCAGGAGGCGGGCGTTAAGTTCGAGGCGGTCGGGGCGGCTGGCGCGGCCGTAGCCGTTTTCCGACAGGTGCTCGCTCCAGCGCACCGCCACGGTGCGGTCCAGTCGTTCGCGCAGAGGCGGTGGCAGGGCGGCTTGGGCTTCGTCGAGCAGCGTCTGGCTGGCCTGGCGCTGAGCCTCGCTCAGGTCCTCGGCGTGCAGGGTGAGGCGCAGTTCGGCATACAGGCCGGTGCTGGTCAACAGCAGGGCTGCATTGAATAGCCCAGCGCCGAATCTGGTCACCGGGCGAGGATGGCTTCTGCCAAGGCCTGGTCGCTGACCTCGCGGGTTTCCGGCAGGAGTTCGCGGATCGCGCCAAGGGCAGCTTCCAATTGCGCACCATGGATTGCGCCAGCGCTGGCGACGAAGCTGGCGGCGTCGTCGCGGGCATCGATCACCACCTTCATGTCGCGAATCGAGGTGGTGGTGTCGGAGGTGAAGTCGATGGAGCGGTCGAGGGCGCGCACCACGATGTTGCTGGTGGCCTTCAGGGTCTGGGCCTGAGCGGCGGCGCTGAGCAGCAGCAGGGTGATGGCGAGCAGGGAATGACGCATGGTGAATATCTCGGTTACGGCAGGAAGCGTTCGATAGGCTGGGCGTTCGGGGCAATGCCTGTGGAGCGACGGCGGGCGCGCCTGAGCGACAGCCGGTAGTCGCGGGGCGGAAAAATAACGGAATCCACCCGGCCGGGCCAGTCTCCCGGGATAGGCGGGTAATGCGAATGTCATTCCCATGTGGAGATGGATTCGCCGGGCTGGCTTAGCTGCCGCCGCTGTGCTCTCCCGGCGAGGGGCTGCGGCTGGACGCTCAGAGGGCGAGGATAGCCTGGGCCAATTGCATGTCGCTGGCGGCCAGCTGTGGCAGCTTGCTACGGATATGCACGAGCGCAGCCTCCAGACGTGCGCCGCGGATGGCGCCGTCGCTGGCGACAAATCTGGCGGCATCGGGGTGGGCGGCACGGACGATTTTGTCGTCCTTGAACGGCGAGGATGTGATATCCGTGGTGGCGTCCAGGGCATCGACGGTGGTGTCGGTGGTGACCATGAAGCTAGTGGCAGAGGCGCTGGTGACCGCAAGCAGCAGTGCAGCTGCGCCGAACAGATGCAGACGGGACATGGGGAAACTCCTTCCGGCTTGGCAAGTGGAGGGGCGCATTGCAGAGCACGGCCTGTGAAAGCTCCATCGCTGGTCGGCGCAGTTTAGTTCAAGCCCTCCGGGGCCGGTCAGTCCGACATCGACGCTCGCCCGGGGCCGATTGATGTTATGCATCGCTACAAGACAAACGCCCCGAACAAGTCGGGGCGTTTGCCGGCCCGCTATCGCGGACCGGTTCGGAGGGTAGGCGCAAAGGCTTCAGGCAACGGCCTTGACCATATCCTCGAGCACCTTCTTGGCGTCGCCGAACACCATCATGGTCTTGTCCAGATAGAACAGTTCGTTGTCGAGGCCCGCATAACCGCTGGCCATGGAGCGCTTGTTGACGATGATGGTCTTGGCCTTGAAGGCTTCCAGGATCGGCATGCCTGCGATCGGCGATTTGGGGTCGTTCTTTGCCGCCGGATTGACCACATCGTTGGCGCCGAGCACCAGCACCACGTCGGTCTGGCCGAATTCGGAGTTGATGTCCTCCATTTCATAGACCTGCTCGTAGGGTAGCTCGGCTTCGGCCAGCAGCACGTTCATGTGCCCTGGCATGCGGCCAGCGACCGGGTGGATGGCGAACTTTACGTCGACTCCGTGCTCGGTGAGCTTCTCCGCCAGCTCCTTCAGTGCATGCTGGGCGCGGGCCACCGCCAGGCCATAGCCGGGAACGATGATCACGCTGTCGGCATTGGACAGCAGGAAGGTAGCATCGTCCGCCGAGCCGGACTTGACGCTGCGCTGTTCCTGAGAGGCCTCGGTGCTGGCGGTGGCGTCGGCGCCGAAGCCGCCGAGCAGCACGTTGACGAACGAGCGGTTCATCGCCTTGCACATGATGTAGGAGAGGATCGCGCCGCTCGAGCCGACCAGCGAACCGGCGACGATCAGCATCGAGTTGTTCAGCGAGAAGCCAATACCGGCCGCGGCCCAGCCCGAGTAGCTGTTGAGCATCGACACCACCACCGGCATGTCGGCGCCGCCGATGGGGATGATCAGCAGCACACCGATGGCGAAGGCCAGCAGCAGCAGCAGGGCGAAGGCGCCGGCGTTGCCGTTGAAGGTGAAGATCAGGCCAAGGCCGAGGATGGCCAGGCCGACCAGCAGATTGATCAGGTGCTGACCCTGGAAGCGCACCGGCGTGCCTTGGAACAGGCGGAATTTGTACTTGCCGGAGAGTTTGCCGAAGGCGATCACCGAACCGGAGAAGGTGATGGCGCCAATCGCCGCGCCAAGGAACAGTTCCAGGCGGTTGCCGGCCGGAATCGGCGCGTCCATGGCCTGCACGATGCCCAGCGACTGGGGCTCCAGCACGGCGGCAATGGCGATGAACACCGCAGCCAGACCGATCATGCTGTGCATGAAAGCGACCAGTTCGGGCATTTTGGTCATTTCGACGCGCCTGGCCATCAGGGTGCCGACGCCACCGCCGAGCAGCAGGCCGAGGATGACGAAGGCGATGCCGCTGCCGGCGATTTCGGCGTTCAGCTTGAACACCAGGGCCAGGGTGGTGAGGACGGCGATGGCCATGCCAACCATACCGAACAGGTTGCCGCGCTGCGAGCTGGTCGGGTGCGATAGGCCCTTCAGCGCCTGAATGAAACACACCGAGGCGATCAGGTAGAGAAGGGTAATCTGGTTCATGCTCATTTATTTAATCTCCGCCTTCGCCGCTTTTTTCTTGAACATTTCCAGCATGCGCCGGGTGACCAGGAAGCCGCCGAACACGTTGACCGCGGCCAGGGCCACGGCGAGGGTGCCCATCAGTTTGCCCAGGCCTGTCTCGGTGAGTGCTGCGGCGAGCATGGCGCCGACGATGACGATCGCGGAAATTGCGTTGGTCACTGCCATTAGCGGGGTATGCAGGGCGGGTGTGACGTTCCACACCACGTGGTAGCCGACATAGATTGCCAGCACAAAGATGATCAGGTTGTAGAGCCCGTCGGAAATCAGATCCATGTTCTTGTCCTTATGCGTTTTCTTTCGTTGCCTGCGGTACGGCGGCTGAGGGACTGGGCGCGCCGCCGTTGGTCCGCACGACCCGGCCGCCTTCGCACATCAGGCAGGCCTTGACGATGTCGTCTTCCAGGTCGAGGTGAAAGTGGCCGTCCTTGTCGACCACCAGCTTGAGGAAGTCCAGCAGGTTGCGCGCGTAGAGTGCGGAGGCGTCGGCCGGCACCAGGGCCGGCAGGTTGCTGTGGCCGACGATGGTTACGCCATGGCGGACCACCACCTCGTCAGGAACCGTCAGCGGGCAGTTGCCGCCCTGTGCGGCGGCAAGATCGACGACCACCGAGCCCGGCTTCATTTCTTGCACCGTGGCCTCGTGCAGCAGGGTCGGCGCCTTGCGGCCGGGAATCAGCGCGGTGGTGATGACGATGTCGGCCTGCCGGGCGCGCTCGTGCACCGCCTTGGCCTGACGCTCCATCCACGATGGCGGCATCGGCCGGGCATAGCCGCCGACACCCTCAGCGCACTGGCGCTCTTCGTCGGTCACGAAGGGGACGTCGACGAACTTGGCGCCGAGGGATTCGATCTGCTCTTTTACCGCCGGGCGCACATCCGAGGCTTCAATCACTGCGCCCAGACGCTTGGCCGTGGCGATCGCCTGCAGACCGGCGACGCCGGCACCGAGGATCAGCACGCGGGCGGCTTTCACCGTGCCAGCGGCGGTCATCAGCATCGGCATGAAGCGCGGGTAGTGGTTGGCGGCGAGGATCACCGCCTTGTAGCCGGCGATGTTGGCCTGCGAGGACAGCACGTCGAGGCTCTGCGCCCGCGAGGTACGCGGTGCCGCCTCCAGGGCGAAGGCGGTAATGCCGCATTCGGCCATGCCCGCGATATTATCGTCATCAAAAGGGTTGAGCATGCCGATCAGTACTGTGCCGGTCTTCATCTGCGCCAGTTCGGCCGGACTAGGGGTGACGACCTTGAGCACGATGTCGGCCCCGAGGGCAGCCCCTGCATCGCCAATCTTCGCACCGACCGCTTCGAAGGCGCTGTCCGGAAGGCTGGCCTTGACACCGGCACCGCTCTGCACGGTTATCGTATGGCCTTGACTGACCAGCTTCTTCACCGTTTCTGGAGTGGCGGCAACCCGTGTTTCCCCGGTGTGGGTTTCTAGTGGAACGCCAATATGCACGTTTGTTCTCCTTGTTTAATTTCGTGACTTTCTTCCCTGGGCCAAGGCTCGACGGAGCCTCGGCCGGGCACAGAAAAACGCCGGTCGGCCCCAGTCCGAAGGCGGGCGACAATGTCGGTGCCATCCGGTTCCGGCAGTACCGCGTGTCGCTGTCGCTTTGGCTGGCAGATGAGCTTGGAGAGGACTGCCTCTTTCCGTGTATTAAAAACTAAATTTTTTTATTTTAATCTAAAATTTCTGGGCTGTTGGATTGGGAAAAAGTGCAAAGGTTGCATGCGTGCATCGTGACGCCCTAGGATGGGCGATCCGTTGCGCTAGGCTTTGGAGTATTCGCGCTATTTGAATGAATGGACTTTACCATGCTCGGCGCGCGCTCTCCGATCCGCGTGCTTGACCTTTCCCGAGTGCTCGCGGGGCCTTGGGCCGGGCATATTGTGGCCGACCTTGGCACCGAGCTGATCAAGATCGAACGCCCTGGTGTAGGTGACGCACACGCCGCTGGGGGCCGCCCTTTCTCAGGGATGCCCAGGGTAATGACACATCCGAGACCGTCTACTTCCTCGCGGCCAACCGCAACAAGCACTCTATTACCCTTGACCTTACCCGGCCCGAAGGCCAGCAGCTGATTCGCGATTTGGCCACTCGTTCCGATGTGTTGCTGGAGAATTTCAAGGTTGGCGGACTGGCTGCCTATGGTCTCGACTATGCGTCGCTCAAGGTTGGCATGGCCCTGACCGACATCCTGGACTCTATGCCACCGTCGCCGAGCTGGCGGCGCTGTGTCACCGCGAGCGGAGCGGCATTGGCCAGTTTCGATCTGGCCCTGCTCGACGTGCAGGTGGCCTGTCTGGCCAACCAGGCGCTGAACTATCTGACGACGGGCCGGCCGCCGCGCCAATTTGGCAATGCCCATCCGAGCATAGTGCCGTACCGGGATTTTCCAACGGCGGATGGGGGCTTCATCCTCGCCGTGGGTAACGATGAGCAGTTCTGCAGCTTCTGCGAGGTGGCTGAGCATCCCGAGTGGTCCCTTGATGTGCGCTTTGCGACCAACCAGGCCCGCGTTGTCCATCGTGGCGAGTTGATCCCGTTGATTCGTCAGGTCACGGTGTTCCGCAGCACCGCCGATTGGGTGGCTGCGTTGAGGGTGGTTGGCGTTCCATGTGGACCAGATCAACGATCTGGGTCAGGTATTCGCCGATCCGCAAATCGTCGCCCGCGGGCTCCAAATATAACTGCTGCACCCGTTGGCCGGCAGGGTGCCGCAGGTGGCCAGTCCGATCCGACTATCCGCCACGCCGGTTTCGTATCGACAGGCGCCTCCGCTGCTTGGAGAGCACACTGGATGGGTACTTGCCGAAGTGCTAGGGCTTGATGGCGGGCGGATCGCCGATTTGCGGCAGAGTGAGGGTGAATTGATAGTTGTGATTGAGCGCATGTTGCCTCAGCTTAGCTAGTGCCTTTCTCAAGTGCCGTGTTGGTCTGTTATATCGAATCCTGGGCACTATATTGAAATGATGGACCGCCAATCTATTACCCATACGAGGGGGTGGATAATTCTCGGCTGAATTGCTTCATTCGTTATGGAAAATTTAATTAAAAGGAATATTCCAATTTTATGTTGACGCCGAAAACTGACGCCCTATAATGCGCCCACTTCCCGAGCAGGGGTCTGCAGAAGTCCTTGAAAATCAAGGGTTTGCCTGCTGGCGCTG
>NZ_BAAGYK010000015.1:0-11711 GCF_054779355.1 Azotobacter armeniacus | reverse complement strand
TCATGAGCTGGCTGGCCAAAACCCCGGAGCGGGTAGTTGCCTATTTCCAGCATGCGTCGGTGCGTTATGCTACTTAGATTGGGTATTTGATTGCCGGGTTAATATTATGTCGGTTGCCCGTCACAGCCGATCCTCCCCCTCGCACGATGCCTGCCTTGCCCTGTTCGGCAGGCCTCAGCCTGCTCTGGCTGTTGGCCGACAGCCTGCTGGGCGCGCCCCGCGAATTCTTCGCCCTGCGCCGCTCGCTGGTGAACTACACCGGCAATACAGTATCGGAGACTCGGGCGCCGAAATTGACTAATCGAATCAACCAAACAGGCCACTAGTCATGGGCGCGATGAGCGCCGGCCTCTTCCTGGCGATCCGCCCCATGTCTCTGGAGTCCTTCCTCGGCGCGCAGGACAAAGGGCTACCGCCTACACAAGTGGCTGGGCCTCGGCGCGGACGGGGCCTGATCGGCGAGCGTCTCCGCCAGCGGATGCCCGACTGGCGCACTGCTGGTGGTGGACTTCCCCAAAAGCTGTTCGAGACGCGCTAGGCGCGCAGATGATCGCCCGCGCCACGGGACAGATATCAGAATGTGTTGGACTGCTGCTGAGACAGGGCGTCTCAAGGCTGCGCCGGTCTGTCCTCCAGAGCGAGACGTAGCGTCTCGCTCAAGCCCCTGCCGAACCTGCCAGGGCCTCCCAAAGACCCCCTCTGCACCGGGCATTTTCGCCCATCGCCAAGACTCTGGCACCGACCTTGCTCTGGCTCAGTGGCATGATCAGCAGGCCTCACCAGCCCCATCCAATAACAACAAGCAGAGGTGCGAAATGTCCGAGTCATCCCTTCCCGAACTCCTCCTGTCCGCACAAGTCGTCTGGGACACCGGCGACGGGCCCGGCCCTGGCCGGGGCAGCGTCAGCGCTGGCGGCTTTCTGCGCTAGGCGCGGGGAGCGGCTCGGGGTCGATACCACGGATCGACGGCCCCGGCCGCACCGTCCCTGCCGGCCGGACTGATCCGCCACGCCGCTGGCGTCTCGTCAGCCCACCCAAGACATCGATCACCACCTGCCGTGCAGCCACTGCGGGAGGCGGCAGTGCTTTGTCCGTTCGCCACCCGGCTGACTCCAGGGAAGGTCGTCATGCTCCAGCAACAGGAATGAATCCATGCGTTTCGATAACAAGAAGAATCCAGCCTGTATCGCGTCCTTGTCCGCCGTTCTGGCTTTTCCGGTTGCCGCCTTCGGCGAAGAGGGCTTTCTCGAAGGCTCCAGCTTCAAGCTGCTCAACCGCAACTTCTACTTCAGCCAGGATTTTCGCAACGGCGCCAGTGTCACCAACCCGCAGACCGGCGAGAAGAAGGGCCGCCGCAGCGAGTGGGCGCACGGGGTGATCGCCACCTTCGCGTCCGGCTTCACCCCAGGCGTGGTCGGCTTCGGCCTGGACGTGCGCGGCCTGTACGGGATCAAGCTGGACGGCGGCGACGGCCTGGTGGGCGACGGCAACGGCGGTCCCGGCCTGATCCCGCGGCGCGGCTACAACTTCGACGGCAAGCCCAAGGACGAATTCGGCAAGGTCGACGTCGAGCTGAAGATGCGCCTGTTCGACGACACCGAGCTGCGCTACGGCGACGTCCGTCCCCAGAGCCCGGTGCTCAACACCAGCGACATCCGCCTGCTGCCGCAGAGCTTTCGCGGCACGACGGTCAAGAACACCTCGATCAAGGGGCTGACCCTGCAGGGCGGCAAGCTGGAGTCCGCCAGCGACCGCACCGCCACTGCCCACAATGGCGACCTCGGCACTGCCTATGGCGGGCGCTTCAAGGAGGCCGACGACTTCGTCTACGGCGGGATCGACTACAACCATGACGACCGTTTACGCCTCCGGCTGCACCATGGCCAGCTCGACGACGTCTGGAACCAGTCGGCCCTCTATGCCGACTGGCGACAGCCGCTGGGGGAGGGCGTGAGCTTCAACGCCGGCTTCCGCTACTACCGCACCCGCGACACCGGCAAGTCGCTGCTCGGCGATCTCGACAACGACTCCTGGAGCCTGCAGGCCGGCGTCAGCGTCGGCGCCCACGCCTTCAGCGTCGCCCACACGCGGATCGACGACGAGTCGCCCTTCGACTACGTCTGGCACACCTGGGACTTCTTCCTGAACACCAACTCCCAGGTCTCCGACTTCAACAACCCCAACGAGCGCGTCTGGCTCTTTCGCTACGACTACGACTTCGCCGCCGTCGGCATACCCGGCCTGGCGCTGATCGCCCGCTACGTGCGCGGCACCGACATCGACGGGCGCGACGTGGGCCCGGCCTACGCCGCCTACCAGAAGGTGCGCGACGGCCGCCATTGGGAGCGCAATTTCTGGCTCAGCTACGTGGTGCAGAGCGGACCGGCCAAGGACCTGAGCTTCCGGCTCTTCCAGGCCACCCACCGGGTGAACGGCGACCACACCGCCGAGGCCGACATCGACGAGTTGCGGCTGATTCTCGAGTTTCCTCTCGACCTGCGCATGTTCTGAGCAGGCGTTGTCCCTGCAGTGTCGACCGTCTCTTGCAGGGGCTTTTTTATTCCAGGCTGGCTGCCCACGGCAGCCGCGCCTTTCGCCGCATACTATCTGCTCAGCCGATGGCTACTGCCAGGCGCATCTGGCTGGCAGGTGCTTCACGATGAGCCTCGGCCAGGGCATCGGCTTCGCGGATGGCCCGATAGACGTCGTCCGGCGCCACGGCGAAAGGCATGTTGCCCATGCTCTCGTGCTTCTCGCAGGCCCGTTCCGCCACCCGCCGCCACTGCGCTTCGGCGAAGGCCTTGACGCCGAGATCCTGCAGGGTCAGCGGCAGGCCGACCGCCTGGATGAAGCCGAACACCGCAGCGATTTCCTCTTCCGGCGCCTGTTCCAGCACCAGCTGCGCGATCAGGGCGAAGGCCATCTTCTCGCCGTGGCGGGCCTGCTGCAGGGTGGGCACGGCGAGCATGCCGTTGTGGATGGCATGGGCCGCGGCGCGGCCGCCGCCGTCGGCGCTCACCCCGCTGAGGTAGACGGTCGCCTCCAGCACGGCTTCCACCGCCCGGCTCGAGCGCTGGCGCTCCACGTCGAGGCGGGCCTGGGCGGCGTTCTCCAGCAGGCTGTCGAGGCACAGGCGGGCGGTGGCCAGGGCAGTCCGCGCGGCCCGGTTCGGCGCCGCATGGTCGGCCTTCGCCTGGTAGCAGGCGCGCACCTCGAAATAAGTTGCCAGGGCCTTGCCGATTCCGGCGACGAACAGCCGTGCCGGTGCCGCTGCGAGGATTTCGGTGTCGGCCAGGACGATGTCCGGGCTGCTCGGCAGCAGCATGCAGCGGTCGAACTCGCTGTTCAGGGTGTAGATGAGCGCGCGGGCAGTGCAGGCCGCGTCGCTCGAGGCGGTGGTGGGAAAGGTCAGCACCGGCAGCCGCTCATGGCAGGCGACCGCCTTGGCCGTGTCCAGGGTCTTGCCGCCGCCGATGCCGACGATCAGGTCGGCCTTGACGCTGCGCGCCCGCTCGCGGTTGCGGTTGATCTCGATGCGTGTGCATTCGTGGTGGAATTTGTTGAAGACCGCCTTGCCGCGGTCCTCGAACGAGGGACCGGCCTCGGCGATCGCCCGCTCGAGAATGAACTTGTCGCAGATGACGTAGGCGCGGCTGCCGAAGGCCTGCGTGTAGCTGCCCAACTCGGCCAGCAGGCCCTTGCCGATGAAAAACTTGCCCGGGGGACGGATGGAGATTGCGCCGTTCGGCATGATGGATGGCCCTGTTGTCGAAACTTGTAGGCGGGATGCGCACGCCGGGTCCCGGGCCGGGAAAGGCATTCCTCCAGGCCAGACGGGTGGCTGGGGCTACGGTAGGGAAAGGCCGGGAGTCGGAATAACTACCCGGATGGGGGGTGCGGACGGGCGGGATAGGGCATTATCCTTGCGAACGCCGATCCGTGCGGCCTCCGGGCAGCCGTACAGGCTGCGTCAGTGACAACAAGAACAGGTCGGACAGACCGGCTTCGAGGTATAGAAGATGGACCGACGCCATTCCGAGCGCCGCTTCGCGCCCGTCTACAGCCAGGGCACTTGCGGCCTGCCGCTGATCGCCACCAAGTTCGTCCCGCCGCGCTCGCCCGGCGTGCTGCTGGTCCGCCCGCGCCTGCTGGCGCGTTTCGAGCCGCTGGCCGAGCGCAGCCTGGCGCTGGTCTGCGCCGGCGCCGGCTTCGGCAAGACCACGCTGCTCGCCCAGTGGCGCAGCCAGCTGCAGGAGCGCGGCCAGGCCGTCGCCTGGCTGAGCCTGGACGAGGGCGACGACGTGCCCGAGTACTTCTGCCACTACCTGCTCGACGCCCTGCTGCCGCTGCACCCCGGCCTCGGCTGGCGGCTGGGCTTTCTCGCCGCCGGGCTGCCGTCCATCGACCGCGTGTTCGGCCACCTGATCAACGCCGTGCAGGCGGTGGAGGCGCCGCTCTACCTGATCGTCGACGACTACCACACGATCCGCGACCCGGCCATCCACCGCGCCTTCGCCTACCTGCTCGAACACGCGCCGGCCAACTTCCACGTGCTGCTCGGCAGCCGCAGCCTGCCGTCGCTGCCGCTGAGCCGCCTGCGCTCGCGCAACCAGCTGATCGAGGTCGACACCAACGACCTGCGCTTCAACCTCTGCGAGGCGCGCCACTACTTCGCCGACTCTGCTGCCCTGGCCCTGAGCAACGCGCAGACCCAGCGCCTGCTGGAGCTGACCGAGGGCTGGATCACCGGCATGCAGATGGCCACCCTGTCGCCGTCGATCAAGGACAACCCGGCGCAGGTCATCGACAGCCTGAGCCACGGCGGCCGGCTGGTCGGCCGCTATCTGGAGGATGTGGTGTTCGAGCCGCTGCCGGCAGCGGTCGACGATTTCCTGATGCGCACCTCGATCCTCGACCGCTTCTGCGCCGAACTGTGCGACGCGGTCACCGGACGCAATGACGGCCACGCCATGCTCGACTGGATCGAGCGGCACAACCTGTTCGTCGCCGCGCTGGACGACCACGGCCAGTGGTTCCGCTACCACCACCTGTTCGCCGAAACCCTGCAGACTCGCCTGCGCCGGCGCACCGATCTGGACATCGCCACGCTGCACGAGCGTGCCGGCAACTGGTTCGCCGGGCAGAGCCTGTGGGCTGAGGCGACCCGCCACGCGCTGGCCGCCGGCAAGGTGGAGAGCGCGCCGGGCCGCGCCGGGCTGGGCGCCCAGTCGCTGGCCGAGCGCGGCGACATCGACACCCTTTTAGGCTGGCTGCAGCAGCTGCCGATCACCGCCGACGAGCACCGCATCAGCCTGCAGCTCAACCTGGCCTGGGCGCTGGCCCACCGCTTCCGCTTCGACGAGTCGCGGCGCCTGCTCGGCGAGCTGCGCCGCTGGTTCGCCGTGCACCCGGCGCGCCGCGACCTGCGCGTCAAGCTGGACGCGGTGGCGGCCATCTGCGAGGCCTTCGCCGAAAACGTGCAGACCGGCATCGCCCTGGCCGAGCCGCTGCTGGCGCAGATCCCCTGCGGCGACAGCTGGGTCGACGGCCTGGTCTGCAACGTCCTCAGCTACTGCCACCTAGTGCTGGGGCAGCACGAGCAGGCGCAGGCCGTGCAGCGCCACACCCTCTATCCGGGCGCGCCCACCGAGAACCTCTTCGTCACTGTCCACCGCGCCTTCATCCTCGGCCAGAGCCACCTGCGCCAGGGCGATCTGCGCACCGGCGAGGCCTGTTTCCTGCAGGCGATGGAGTCCGCCGACCGGCTCACCGGGCCGCAGTCCAGCGGCAGCGCCACCCTGGCCGCGTCGCTGGCCGAACTGGCCTACGAGCACGGCGACTGGGAGCGCCTGGATGCGCTGGTGCGCCAGCGCGGCCTGCAGATCGACCGCGTGGCGCCCCTCGACGGCGTGCTGGCGGTCTACCGCGCGCTGTGCCGGCGGGCGCTGGCCGAGGACGACGGGGTGCAGGCGCGCCTCTTGCTCCAGCACGCTCAGGAGATCGCCGCCCAGCGCCGCTGGAACCGCCTGCAAGCGGCGCTGCTCGTCGAACAGGTGCGCCTGCAGCTGCAGCGCGACGACCTGGCCGGCGCCGAACACATGCTGCGGCGCATCGAGCTGCTGAAGAGCGACGAGGGCGCCATCCCGGGCTGCCGCGACTACGCCCGTATCGCCCGCGCCCGGCTGCTGCTCGCCCAGGGCCTCGGCCTGGCGGCGGCCGACTGCCTGGCCGGGGTGGTGGCCGAGTTCGAGGCGCGCGGCCAGCAGCTCGAAGCCGCGCGCCTGCGCCCGCTCTGGGCCATCGCCCTCTGGCAGGGCGACGAGCGCGACGCCGCCATCGCGGCCTTGCTGCCGGCGCTGCAACTGGGCCAGCGGGAAAACCTGCTGTGCAGCCTGACCGACGCCGGCCCCGCGCTGCTGCCGCTGCTGAGCCGCTGCGCCGCGGTGGAGGCGGGCGCCAGCGACCTCTCGGGCTACATCGCCATCCTGCGCGAACGCCTCGGCGGCGACACCTGCGCCGAACCGCCGTTCAGCCTCAGCGAACGGGAAAGCCAGACCCTGCTACTGGTCGCCGCCGGCCAGTCCAACAAGGAAATCGCTCGTAGCCTGGACATCTCCGTGGAAACGGTGAAATGGCACCTGAAGAACCTCTACGGGAAACTCCAGGTCACCAGCCGGACGCGGGCGATGAGTCGGGCGCGGGAGTTGAGTTTGTTGGAGTGAGGGGGGATGCCGCTGGCCCCGACGGCCGTGATCAGCGACAAGGGGGTTGTGTTTCCTCGGGAAACGCCCAGACTGGCCGCGAATCATCCGTTTCCGCAAACAGGTAAATCACTTCATTTCATGGCTTTGAACACTCACGCTTTGTCCCTCGATCATCGACTGCTGCTCGACACCCTCGCCACCAGTGAAAGGCTGCTGATCATTCAGGATCTGGACGGGGTTTGCATGGGCCTAGTCCGGGACCCGCTGACCCGCCGCCTGGATCGCCACTATGTGGAAGCCAGTAAAAAGCTGGCCGGCCATTTCTATGTGCTCACCAACGGCGAGCACATCGGCAGCCGCGGGGTGAACGGCCTCGTGGAAAAAGCCTTCGACACGCCCGCCCAGGTGAGGGAGCAGGGGCTCTATCTGCCTGGCCTGGCGGGTGGCGGCGTGCAAATGCAGGACTGCGCTGGCCAGGTTTCCCATCCGGGCGTGAGCGACGCGGAGCTGGACTTCCTGCGCTCAGTGCCGGAAAAGGCTGGGCATTTTCTGGCCGGCATTCTGTCCGCTCCGCCTTACTCCCTGGGAGCCTTGGAGATCAACGAACTGGTCCGCTCGACCGTGCTCGACAATCTGGTTTCTCCCACGGTCAACATCAACAACTTCCACAACCGATTCAGGGACCAGCCGCAGCAATACCTGCAACTGCAACAGGACCTGGAACGGCTGATGTCGATGCTGCTGGAGGAAGCCGCGTCCTGCGGACTGGAGGATTCGTTCTTCGTCCACTACGCGCCCAATCTCGGCCGAAACGAACAGGGAGAAAGGATCAAGTTCACCGACGGCAGCGACGCCGGCACCACGGACTTCCAGTTCATGCTCAAGGGTGCCGTCAAGGAAGCCGGAGTATTGGTGATCCTCAATCACTACTACCACGAGCAGACTGGCGAATACCCCCTGGGCAGGGACTTCAATGCCCGCCAGGCCCCCGAGGCGCAACACGAGCTGCTGGCCCTGATACGGGACAACTTCGAGCCCCAAATCATGCCCCGGATCATGGGCGTGGGAGATACGGTCACCTCCCAGCAACAACGCATCGACGGTCAGGTGCAGATGCTGCGTGGCGGCAGTGACCGCGGCTTCCTCACCCTGGTCCAGGAAATTGGCCAGGCCTTCGCCACCGACAACGTGGTGGTCTATATCGACAGCAGCAAGGGCGAGGTGAGACGTCCCGGTCTCAAGGTGGAGCATCTGGAAGGCGCCGGCGGGAATCCCGCTGAAATCCCCTGGCTGGCTGTCGAGGGCATCAGCGACCCTCAGGACTCGCTCACCCTGAACTTCGTCTTTCCCGGCGGCCACACACTGTATGTGGACTTCTTCCGTGACCTGGCCGGGAAGTTTCCCGGGAAGTCAGGGTGCCGATAGGACACGCTCGAACGGAGTGGGCGGAAGGGCTGGCAGGACTCCCCGAGCTTTCTCCGCGGCCCGCCCCGGAAACGCTGTCATACCGGTGACGGCATCCCCCGCGCTAACGAGCGCTGCCGGCGCGCGCAGATGAAAAGGGGTCAGATTTATTTACCCGAAGCATTATCGGCCGGCGAGTCGGCATCGTGGACAGGAGACCAGCCCGAGAGCTGATGATGCAAATAAATCTGCTCCCTTTTTGGCCCAACAAGAGAATGGACTTGCTGTGAGTGCGGTGTCGCTCACGACCGTGCCATGAACGTGGCCAGGAACATTCTCGTGCTCGGGCATGGGCGTCCGGTTGTGGGAGTCTCCACCCTTTCAGCTTGGCTGCGAGCGAAGCGAGAGGGCGGGAGGATGTCAAAGCGTCAGGGTAAAGCGCCCAAGCAACGCCCCCGGCAGCGTTCTGGAGCCGTTCTGCCGCGAGCCGTAGGTGCCTGCTGGCAGGATCGTTTCGGGCTCGCGGGTCAGGGCTTCCAGATGCGGGCCGAGGAAGCTGAACACCGAATCGTCGAAGCGCATGGTGTTGACCGGGGCCTGGAGGCGGCCGTCCTCCACCCAGAAGGTGGCGAAGCGGGTCATGCCCGTCAGGCGCCCGGCCGGACGGTCGGAGAAGTTGATGTACCAGAGGTTGCCGATGTACAGGCCGGTGCCCAGGCGGGTCAGGATGTCGCTCTCGTCCAGTTCGCCGCCCGCCATGGCCGGGGACAGCGGGTATTCGTGAGCCCCCGCGCCGTTGGCGGTCAGTCCGTATTCGGCGGCGCTGCGCGAGCAGATCAGCCGCTCGCCCGGAAGGCCGCTCGCAAGCAGGCGCAGGTCCTGGCGCGGTCCTTCGCTGGTGAAGGCCGGGGCCAGACCGCCGTCGATCCGCTCGGCGAGGGTCAGTAGCGGGCTGAGCTGCGCCGAGCCGGTGAACAGGCGTTGCAGGGGGCTGCCGCCCGTGGCCAGGGCCTGGGCCGAGAAGCCGCCGCTCAGCATGTCGAGGATTTCGTCCAGCGCCGCCGGGGCCAGATAGGCCCGGTAGTCGCCCGGCGCCAGGGTCCGTGCCGGGAGGCCCAGGTATTCCAGTTGCTCGCGCGCCGAGCCCATGCGCCGGGCGAAGGCCAGGGCGTCCCAGCGCTGGCCGGCATAGGCGCTCTTGACCGCCTGACCGTTGCCGTGGAACAGGCTCCAGTCGAAATTGAAGCTGCTCGCCGCATGCCAGCCGAGGGCACCCCAGGAGCTGGCGAAGCCATGATATTGCGGGCCTGCGGTGTAGATTCCGACCAGGTCGAGACCGGTACTGGCGTCGACGATCTGCTCGATCGCCGCCGCGCTGTCCGGGCCTGCGGTCAACTGCGTCGCTTCGCTCTGCCAGGGCTCCCGGTTGAGGCGCAGATAAGGGTCGGGGGCCAGCGACGGCACCACTGCGCGCAGCCGTTCCAGCGCTTGGCGCAGACGGGCGCGGTCTTCCTCGGCCACGCCGGTCAGGCTCAATTCGAAGCGGGCATGGCGCTCGCCGAGATAGAGGGAGAGGGTGGCGAAGATCTGCTGCACCTGGCCGGCCTGGCGCACCCGTGCCCGGTTGAAGCGCACGAACTCCGAAGCCTCGGCGCGGTAGTCCAGGGTGAAGCCTTCACCGGCGTGCAGCAGTGGCTGCAGGCTGGCGAGCAGGTCGTGGAAATGCTCACGGGCGTTCATCAGGCAGCCCCTCCGAATACGTCGATGTTCTTGAATACGCAGGCCGGCGAGGCATGCCCGACGCGCACCGCCTGGTTCGGCTCGCCCTTGCCGCAGTAGGGCGTGCCGAGCACCTCGACGGTGGCCGCGTCGCCCACCGCGCTGAGGCTGCGCCAGAAGCGCGCGGAAATACCGCGGTAGCTGGGGTTCTTCACCACGCCCTTGAGTTCGCCGTTTTCGATCAACTGGCCCCATTCGCAGCCGAACTGGAACTTGTTGCGGGCATCGTCGATCGACCAGGAGCGGTTGGTGCTCATCAGGATGCCGCGCTCGATACCGCCGATCAGCTGTGCCAGGCTGTGTTCGCCCGGTTCGACGTTGAGGTTGGCCATGCGGTCGATGGGCGCGCGGTTCCAGCTGCAGGCACGACTGTTGGCCACGCCCGGCAGGCCGGTGCGCAGCTGCGACAGCGCGCCGCCCAGCGGGCGCTGCAGGATGCCTCGGCGGATCAGGTATTCGCGCTGTGCCGGCGTGCCGTCGTCGTCATGCCGGTAGCTGGCCAGTTCCTCGGGGATGCCGGGGTCGAAGGTGACGTCGAGCAGCGGCGAGCCGTACTGGTAGCGGCCGAAGTCCTCCAGGCGGATGAAGCTGGTGCCGGCATAGTTGCGTTCGTCGCCGAGAATGCGGTCCAGCTCCAGCGGATGGCCGATGGATTCGTGGATCTGCAGCACCATCTGGTCGGGCATCAGCAGCAGATCGAGCGGACCGCTGGAGGTATTGGGGGCCAGCAACAATTGCAGCGCCTCGTCTGCAATCCTGGGTGCCGCCCCCACCAGCCCGAGCCGGTCGACGACCTCGGCACCGCCCTGCTGGCCGAAATTGAAGCCGCCGAGGCTGCGGGTCTGGCTGTCATGGCTGTCGCTGGCGGTCACACTCAGGGCCGGGTAGACGAAACGCTGGGCCCGCCGCAGGCAGGCGCCGGCGCTGTTGAGGTAGATCTGTTCCACGCAGGTGACGCCGAGCCCGGCACTCCAGTCCACCAGCCGCGAATCCTGTGGCACCCGTGCCGATTCGGCGCCCAGCACTTCATACCAGTGCGCCGGGCCGGCCAGTGGCTGCTCGTAGCCGGGCCCCACATCGTCCGCCTCGCCGGTCGGCACCGGCAGCTCCTGCACCTCCAGCAGCGCGTGGCCGGCCAGGGTGCGGGCCATGTGCTCGGCCCGCTCCAGAGCTGCCTGCAGCCCGGCCTGGGTGAGATCGCTGGTGGCCGCATAGGCTTCGACGCCGGCGATGCGTACCGTCAGCATGGCGCCGCTGTCTTCCCCGAACGCTGGCGGCAGGGCGACGTTCCTGCGCACCCGATAATGCTCACTGACTTCACGGACATGGCGCAGCGACCAGAAATCGGCGCTGCTGCGCAGGGCGGCGAACTGACGCGATAGCACTGAAGCGGATTCGAACATGCAGTGGATCCTGTGGAATGCGGGAGGGGGCGCACACAGACCGTATTGTAGCGAGCCGCTGCGGTGAGGCTGGAAGGGAAAAAGGGAGGACAGAAATTATTTACACCGACAGCACTTGAATCGGTCTCTTTTTTCGACAGAAACCCGTGACTAAACACCGGGAATTTGCGATGGCCTCCACCGACAAACCATAGTGCGCAATGACAACGTCATCCGATTTGCGCGAGAAACCCCGTACTTCTAGTGCGGGGAGGGATAGCGCGGCGCCCGCAGGGCGCCCCTGTTCTCGCTGCCTCCTTCTCAAGTGGTTGCTATCTTTACATTAATTTGGTTATTTTGTGATACATGACGAAACGCGCCTACAAGTACCGCTTCTACCCGACTCCAGAACAAGCAGAACTGCTTGCCAGGACGTTCGGTT